>DASSQB010000396.1:0-13103 GCA_035702725.1 Terriglobales bacterium
GGAACGGTGGTCGCAACCCCCGTCCAGGAGGGTCAAGCTGTAGCGGCGGGCGCTCGAATATTAGAACTGAGCAACCTGGACCTGGAATCTGTGGCGGCGCGGACGGGGTCTGACTATGAACTTGCCGTGGCGGCCGCAGTACTGGCCGAACAGCAATACCGTCATTACGGAGCGGCACTTCGCGAACGCGACAGGCTGGCAGAACAAAACCGGCTGCTGCAGGCTCAACTGGCTCACCTGGACCTGCAAAGCCCGATTTCCGGGGTGGTGGTCACGCCCCGTCCGTCCGACTTGCTGGGAGCCCGCCTGGCGGCTGGTACCCCCGTGCTGGAAGTTGCCGATCTGAGCAGGTTACGCGCGCGCGTTTTTACCCCTGAGGTGACTCTGCGCCGCATCCACGTGGGCTGTGGCGCCACTTTGTTATTGGACGACGGCGGTTCGATTAGCGGCCTGCAGGTTGCTTCCTTGGCCCGGGCAAGTTCCCAGATCGACCCCGGGTTGATGGAGGCTGAGGCTTACAAGGGTATGCAAGGGGCGCAATTCTACGCCCTGACCATTTCTGTCCCCAACACCACTGGAAAATTGCGCGAAGGCATGACGGGAACCGCCAGAGTCGTTTTGCAGAGGCGCAGCTTGGCCGCCTTCGCCGGACAAGCTGTCTTTGACTTCGTTGCCCGTAAAATCTGGTAGCTTTCCCCAACGAAAAAAAGGCCACAGCGAATGCCGTGGCCTTTTATATGCTCGCACGTCACAGGAGGTCTGGCACGTGCGTCCTCGACCAGTTAATACGCCTTCGTCGGCGAAAAGTGCTTCGACGGTGACAAATGCTTCGACGGTGACAAATGCTTGGAGGGTGACAGGTGCTTGGACGGCGACAAATGCTTGGACGGCGACAAATGCTTGGACGGCGATAGGTGCTTGGACGGGGTGATCTTCGAGGTCGCCGGGGCCGGCGTGTCAACTGCTTCCGTGTTCTTCACGACTAGAGCCTTCGTTACGGCCGAGCGGTTGCTGATCAAGGACTTTTTCTGCACTGCCATGGAATCCTCCATTTGCGGACCGTTCGGTCCGAATCTTACTTTTCGCGGCGGCCAGTTTCTCTCTGTGTCCGTCGGTCTCGTCCTCGGATATTGCAAACTTCGTGCCAAACTCGCCCTGCTTACCGTTCCACGTGCTCCCTATTCATTTTCAGCAACTTGCAATAGATGACGCTTCGGGTGGCAGGCGCAGGCAAACCTGCCTTCCGCGCCTGCATTAAAATTTCAAGCTGAGGGGGATTAAATTTTAAAGCTACACCCCAAAGCTATAAATTTTTAATCTCGCCCGACTCCATATTTGCGGCATAGGTAATGCATTTTCTGCTTGTCCATCTGCAGCAATCGGGCGGCGGCGATCTTGCTGCCTTCGGTGCGGCGCAGCGCGGCCGTCAGATAGGCCACCTCGATGCGGGCGATTTCCTGGTCGAAGTTCACGCCCCCCTCCGGAATGAGCAGCGATTCCTGGCTGGCCGTGCTGTTATACAAAATGCGCTGCGGCAGGTGGTTCACCTTGATGACCGGACCGTCCACCATCAGCACCAGCCGTTGCACCAGGTTTTCCAGCTCCCGCACGTTGCCCGGCCAGGAATCCTCCTCCAGAATGGCCATCACCTCCGGATCCACCCGCTTGTGTTCCACCCCATTCGCGGCACAGTAACGCCGCAGGAAGTGGTCCACCAGCAGCGGGGTATCGCCCTGCCGCTCCCGTAGGGCCGGCAGCATGATTGGCACGACGTGGATGCGGTAATAGAGATCCTCGCGGAAGCGCCCCGCCTCTACCATCTCCTCCAACGCCTCGTTGGTGGCGGTGATCAACCGGAAGTCTATTTTTTTCGGGCTCTTACCGCCTATGCGCTGCACTGCCCGGTCTTCCAGAACGCGCAGCAGCTTCGACTGCAAGGGCAGCCCCAAGGTGGCGATTTCGTCCAGGAACAGGGTGCCACCATCGGCCATCTCGATGTGCCCGGCGCGGGAGTTGCGCGCGTCGGTGAAAGCGCCCTTTTCATGCCCAAAGAGTTCGGCCTCGATCAGGTTGTCGGGCAGGGCGGCACAGTTGAGGCTGATGAAGGGCTTGTCGGCCCGCGGGCTCATGGCGACAATGGCGCGCGCCACCAGCTCTTTGCCGGTCCCGCTCTCGCCGCGAATCAGCACCGTGCTGGTGCTGCCCGCGACCCTGCGGATGGCCTCGTAGACCCGCTGCATCGGCTCGCTCAGGCCAATCAGCTCACAGAAGGAAGGTTGCGGCACCTCCTTGTCCTTGCGCGAGCGGTACTCGACCTCGGCCAGCCGCTTTTCCAGCGCCCGGGCCAGAATGATCTGCACCTCCTGGAACTCAATGGGGGCCACGAAGTATTCATCCGCCGTCGCCTCCATGGCCTTCCAGCGCAGGTGGCGGCTGTTAGAGCGCGTCATGGCCACGAGCACCAGGTCAGGATGGTTGCTGCGCAGCTCCCGCAGCGCGGCTACGCCCACGTCGCTGTTTTCACCCAGCGTGTCCAGGTCCAGAAGAATGGCGTCCAGGGAAATCTCCTGCAGCGCCGCCTGCAGTTCTTCCCAGGTCTGCAGCATTTGCAACTGGTAAGCGCTGTCCAGGTATTTGGCGGCTTCGGGACCGACCAGTTCATCGGTAGTAACAATGGCGATTGCAGGAAGGACCGGCTGAGGCCGGGTGGCGGCACGATTCATTCTTTCTCCGTGCTGGGCAGGTGGCGCGCAGCACCGCGCCTGAGCGCGGCAAGCGGGCGATATTATGTCAAAAATTCACCTCGTCCGCATGAAATTTTTAACGGTGTGGCGGCTCATCTCCGTTATTGCAACCCGGCAACACTTCCCGTATCTTGGGCGATGCCCTTTGTAACATCAGCCTCTGGCCGGCTGCTTGGCGGAGCTTTCCCACCACCGCCGTCCGGATGGCGTTCTTACTTCGGGCGTGGGTTGGGCGCCCCTGCCCCGGGGTACAAGGAAGCCTATGGACATCAACATGCAACGGCGATCACAGGTCGAGATTATCCAGTTGAAAGGGCCTCTGCGAATGGGCGCCGCAGTAAACGAGTTCCGCCAGGCCCTGGATAACTCTCTCAGCAGCGGGGATACCCGCATCGTCCTCGATCTCGCCGAGGTTCCCATGATTGATTCCAGCGGCATAGGGGTACTTATGAAATCGCTGGCCTCCGCCCGCCAGCGTGGCGGCAACATCAAGCTGGTCAATCCCTCCAAGTTTGCCGTCCAGACCCTGCGCATGGTCGGGCTGCTCAACCTGTTTGAAGTCTTTACTGACGCTGACGCAGCCGTCGCCTCCTTCGCCTGAGCGGAATCAATGTCCGACCCCATGACCCCGACTCCCGCCCCCGGCCACGACCACCACGGGTTGCGCCGCCAGCTCAACCTGGCGATTCCGGCGGACGCCGAGCATATCGGAGACGCTACTGACGCCGTCCTGGCTTGCCTGGCCAGCCTGAATGTCGAGGAAGAAAAAAGCATGGCCATCGGCCTGGCGGTGCAGGAGGCGTTGGCTAACGCAGTAACTCACGGCTGCCAGAACGATGCTTCCAAAACCATCCAGTGCGAGGTCAGCGCCGATGAGCAGGGCCACGTGCTGATCGTGGTGGCCGACCCCGGCCCCGGCTTCGACTACTCGGCTCCCCCCAAACCTGTGGTCCAGGACGTTTACAACGACCATGGCCGCGGTGTTTTCCTCATTCGCCAGCTCATGGACGAAGTCAGCTTCGAGCACGGCGGCAGCGTGATTCAGATGTGGAAGTACTGAGAAAACCAGGGAGTCGGGAGTCAGTAATACGCCCCCCCCAGCGGAAGGGTGTTGCCGACTACCGACTAACTGTATGGAAGTAAGATCTGGTTGTAACGCAGAGAAGGGTTGTCGCCCAAAAATTAAAAGGGCTGCGATCTTGGTTACGCTCTAGCTACCAGCTCTTGCGAGGGAGCCGGCAGCGTGGATACGTGCACCATCGCAGCCCCTGACGCGATCACCGCTTTCGCGGTTCCAGACCCCGACTTCTCCTCGCAGAGCCGTCGGTTTTTTCGGGTCCAGTTGCCCTGTGGGTTGCCCCACCTGGCTAATCACCCAGCTTACTTCGGACTGGCCAATTTGATTTAACCAACCCTTTCAGCCGTCGACGCAAGTGAAGGTAAAGGCAATGACAAAAAAAGTCAACGCCGTTTGTTGGTGCAAACTCGCTGTTTAACTGCACTTCTAATTAGATGTGCAATTTACTGAGCCGCTTTCGCTTGTCTGCGCTACGGTAAATTGATCCCCGCTTTTGCACAGTGTTTTGCACAATTTTGCGGCATTGCAGAGTTTTGTCACCGCGGCAGAATTGTCGTGAGATTTGCGTGAATACCGTCTTTCGCCCTGCTGAGACCCGGCCAGAAATGCGTTTGTCGGTCACCCTTTCGTCACCTGCCGGAAGCAAAGCGGCGGGGTACATTGAGAACATGAGACGCACCTTCGGGGCCGCCCTGGTAGCCACAGTTCTCCTGCTGGCGCTGCTGGCCCCTGCCCAGAATCCCCCAGCGGCGGCTCCGGCCTGGCATGTACGCTTCGAACCAGAAACGCTGGTCAACGGTGCGCCTGCAGTGTTGTATGTGCTCCCGCCGGTCCAGCTGGAAGCGCTGAGTGGCTCCTGGATGGGGCACCAGCTCTACTTCAGCTTCGATTCCGCCAGCCGCTGCTGGTACGCGCTGTTCGGCGCGAGTCTTAACAGTGCGCCGGGCACGTATAAGTTGAACCTGGACGGACATACGGATACAGGAAACACGGTCTCCTTCGAACAGAACCTCGAGGTGGCGAGCGAACCTTATGTGACCGTGGAACTGAAAGTTGCGCATAAGTTCACCGCTCCCAACCGCCGGCTGCTCAAGCGCATCCGGAGAGAAGAACTCCTTAAGCACCGGATTTTTGAGGAGAGCAGCGGCAAACAACTCTGGACCGGCGATTTCATAGCTCCCGTGAGTGAATCGGTTTCGGAGCCGTTTGGTGTCCGGCGTGTCTTTAATGGCGAGTTGAAGACGGAACATCAGGGCCTGGATTACCATGCGCCGCGCGGCACGAGGGTGGTGGCTGCCAACTCGGGCACAGTTCTGCTGGCACGGCGCCTCTTCTTCGAAGGTAATTGCGTGATCGTGGACCACGGCCAGGGGCTGATGACCCTTTACATGCATCTCTCAAAATTCAAGGTGCGAAAAGGGCAGAAGGTCCGCCGGGGGCAACTCCTTGGCCTGAGTGGAGCCACGGGCCGGGCTACTGGGCCCCATCTGCATCTGGCGGTAAGGTGGGAGGGGATTTACCTGGATCCTGCCAAGCTGCTGAAGCTCGATCTGCCGCAAAGCGGAGGCGTTGCTTTAGCTCGGGTACGGTAGCCGCGCTGCTGGCCAACTTCGCTGATCTAAGCTGCCCTGACCCATACGGCCATTCCTGTATCATCTCCGTCGAGAAGCGGGGCGCGATTTCCCACCGCTCTCCGGAGAAGCATGCCCAAATCACGCCGCCAGTTCCTTGCTGAAACCTCGTTGTTCCTTCTGGCGTCCGCCACCGCCAAACGCGTCCATGCGCAACAACCTGGAGAAGTGCCGGCGGGGATGCCCTCAGCGTTCGGAGAGGGACCGGCAGTAGGACCGGGCATCTCGACGGTTACATTTGCCGAAGCAGAAAAGCTCGTGCAGTTCCCGATGACCCAGGCGGAGCGGGCAATGGCGGCCAACAGTTGGGCAAGGACCATGGCATCGCTCTACGAACGACGCACCGGGCCGCGCAGGGTGGCGCTGGAGGCCACGCTCGCCCCCGCTTCGCGCTGGGATCCCATTTTGCCTGGGGTGAAAGCAGGCCCGGAGCAGGACCGATTTGTGCGCAGTCAGGGTGAGCCGGGACCTTTGCCCACAAATGACGGAGACATCGCCTTCGCCCCGCTCACCCACTTGTCGCGCTGGATAGAGGCGAAAAAGATCAGCTCCGAGCGATTAACGAAGATTTACCTGCAGCGCCTGCAGCGCTTCAATCCGGAATTGCGATGCGCCATAACAGTTACGCCGGAACTGGCTCTGCGCCAAGCACAGCAGGCGGACCAGGAAACCGCCGCCGGCAAATACCGCGGTCCACTGCACGGGATTCCCTGGGGCGGCAAGGACTTGCTGGACACAGCCGGCATTCCCACCACCTATGGCGCCGAGCCCTTTCGGAATCGCGTGCCCAGCAAAAACTCCGCTGTGGTCGAGCGCCTGCACCAGGCGGGCGCGGTGATGGTGGCCAAGCTAAGCCTGGGCGCTCTGGCGCTGAACGATATCTGGTTCGGCGGGCAGACCATGAATCCCTGGCTGCCGCAGGAGGGCTCGGGCGGCTCCAGTGCTGGGCCGGCCTCAGCCGTAGCCGCAGGCCTGGTGGGATTCGCCATTGGCAGCGAAACCGGAGGCAGCATCGTGGACCCCTCCATGCGCTGCGGCATTACCGGGCTGCGGCCTACTTATGGGCGCGTGCCGCGCACCGGCGCCATGACTTTGTGCTGGTCGCTGGACAAGCTGGGCCCCATGGCGCGCACGGTTGAGGACACCATGCTGGTGCTTCAGGCCATTAGCGGCCCTGATCCCGGCGACCTGGCCAGCGTGCCCAGCCATCTTGATTTTGAAGCCGACGGCGCGGTCACCGGGCTCCGCGTAGGCTACTTCCCTGCCTGGATGAACCAGCCACCCGCAACGTCAGTGGACCGCGACACTCTGCAGGCCCTTAAGAAGCTGGCCTTGGTTCCGGTGGAGGTTTCAATTCCCGACTGGCCGTATGGCGCGCTGCAGCTGATGCTGTTTGCGGAAGCAGCGGCAGCCTTTGAGGAACTCACGCTAAGTCACGGAATTGATGAACTGAAAGTCCAGACACCCGACGCCTGGCCCAACATTTTCCGCGAGGCGCGGTTCCTTTCCGCCGTGGACTTCGTGCAGGCCGACCGCTTCCGGCGCAAGGTAGCGGAGATGATGGCCGGCGTTTTCGACCAGGTTGACCTGCTGCTCGTGCCTTCCCTGCGCGATGAGATGCTGACCATCACCAACTTCACCGGACACCCCTCGCTGACGCTGCGCACGGGTTTCGTGGAAGTCAGAAAGGCGCGCAGCGACTGGGCACCGGACCCAAGCCATCCCCTCCCTACCTTCCCCCAGCCGCGGCGCGTGCCTTATGGGGTGACGCTGATCGGGCGGCTATTCGATGAGGGCACCATTGCGCGCGTGGGCCTGGCCCTGGAGCGCGAGCTGCGAGTGGCGAACGAGCGGCCAGCAGGGTTCTAACCGTTTCTAAGATGAGTCTGGCGTGGGAATAGGCACTTGCAACGGTATATATCATTGGTATATACTACTTTGGATGACAAAGAGTGGCACCGCCAAACTATTTCGTAACGGCCGCAGTCAGGCTGTGCGTCTTCCCCAGGAGTTTCGCTTCGAGGGAGACCGTGTCCGCATTCGGCGTGTCCCGGAAGGGGTTTTGCTTGAGCCACTCATCTCTGATCCGGCAGCATGGTTTGCGGCGCTGGATCGGTTTTCGTCCTCGCCATTTATGACCCGGGGGCGGAACCAACCGGCAACACCTCGGCGGAAGGTGTTCGATTGAACTTTTTGCTGGACACCAACGCCTGCATTGCAGTTATCAACGGCAGGCCCCAATCGGTACGTGGCAGACTGCAAAAGGCATTAGCCGCTGGTGCGTCGGTATTCGTACCGTCTGTGGTTCTTTTTGAACTCTGGTACGGTGTAGCAAAGAGCGCACGACCGGAAATTAACCAGCAACGGCTGGAGGCGTTTCTTGCTGGCCCCCTCAACCTATTAGCATTCGACCAACAGGATGCCCGAGCCGCAGGGGAGCTCCGCGCAACCCTGGAAGCCGCCGGCAAGCCTATCGGCGCTTACGACCTGTTGATTGCGGGCCAGGCATTGCGGCATGCGCTGACGTTGATCACGGCCAATGTTGCAGAGTTTGCGCGTGTCGAGGGTCTGCTCTGGCAAGATTGGGGCAAGCCATAGCTGGCCTGAACAGGCCGGCGTTGCGTTTAATGACCTAGTGATCTCATCCGCGTCCATGGTCACCGCCCTCGCTCTCTCTACCTCCCCTTTATGCACCGTGGGCTCGTGCCTGGCTCATTGCAGCCACATTTCTTATTTCCTACGCCTATTTTTACCAGGGCACGGGGTGGAACCAGAATTCCCATTTCGATTTAGCACGTGCGTTGCCGGAACAGCACAGCGTCCGCATTGACCGGTATGAATGGAATACCGGCGATAAGGCCTTCTGCCAGGGTCACTATTACTCGGATAAGGCGCCTGGCCTCTCGTTGGCAGCGCAGCCGGCGATCTCGGCAGCCGAAATGATGGCTCGCGTGTTGCCCGTCTCGCGAGTGTTGGCCCTGCAGCTTTATCTGGCTGTGGCCCTGACCTCATCCCTGGGAATCGCGCTGGCAGCGGCGGTGCTATTTTTGATGTTGCTGAATTGGAACATCAGACTGGAGCGGCGGTTTTTGCTGCGATAGTGTTCGGGCTAGGCACCCCATGTGGATCTACGCCACGCAGTTCTGGGGACACGGACTGTGCCTGGCCACAATCCTCACATATCAGAAGGCGGCGTTTGGCTCGCCCTTCCGCCTGGGATATGAGTATGTCGTCAACTACCAGGACACGCTGCAGCATGGCGCGCTGGGCCTGACTTACCCGAAATGGCATCCCCTAGTCGCGCTGCTGTTTGGGAAGCGCTGCGGATTGCTGCTATTCGCCCCCATCCTGGTGGTTGCGCCGGTTGGATTCCGCCTGCTGTGGCGTGCGAGTGTGCCTCACTTGAGCCTGTGCGTGAGCGCGGGCATCGCCATCTACTATCTGTTGTTCAATGCGTCCTACCTGCACTGGCAGGCGGGAGCGTCGTTTGGACCACGCTATCTTTCTCCCGGCCTGCCCTTCGTTTGCTTGTTTGTCGCCCCGGTGTGGGAGCGCTCACGGCCGGTAATGAAAGCTCTGTTGTCCCTGTTGGCCACGCTCGGAGTTGGAGTAGCCTTTGCCGGAGTCGCAACCCGGCCGGTGATTCCCGAGGCCGTCACATTCCCCATCAAAGATGCGATGCAGGTCTTCGCGCGCGGCGAACTGTATCAGCAAGGCGAAGCGTGGAACCTGGGGTTGCGCGCAGGTCTGCATGGCACGATGAGCCTGGTGCCACTGCTGGCGGCGTGGGCAGTTGCAGTGGCGATCTGGTGGCGCATGGCGCGCAACGAGCGGCAGTGGCCGGTTAGCGCAGATTTGAAACCCGCCTCAGCAGCGCACGTGCAGTGATGTCGTGCGGCTGAAGGGCAGACTTCCACACTCGCGCCAACGTTAGTGCTGGTGCCGAACTGATTCAGGTGCTGGCTGCTTGTCCATTTCCGCACAGGCGCCGCTTGATCACAAAGGCGGTGGCAACAACGGCGAACGCGCCCGCCAGCAGCAACACCATGCCCGCGCGCACGCTGCGGGCTTCCGAGATATGACCGACGGCCCAGGGAAAAACAGCGCCCCCGGCCAGGCCGATGGCGAAGAGCACGCCGAAAGCGGTGGCGGTATAGCGGTGGTAGCGGTCGCCAATCATGGCCAGCGTGGTGGGGAAAATGGCCGACTGGGCAAATCCGGTAAAAACCACAGCGGCGGCAAGCACTGGGACCGACCGCACCCCCAACAGGACGGCACAGCCGGCCAGGGCGCCAAACCCGCTGAGCAGCACGACTTGCACATCGCGAAAGTGGCGCAACAGGCGAGTGGCGCAAAAGCGGCCCAGCATCAGGCCTGCCCAGTATCCGGCCAGAATCCAGGTGGCAAGCTGAGCCGCGGCTCCTGCCTTCCCAACGTAAGTGGAGGTCCAGCCGGCGAGCACGGCTTCGTTGCCCGACTCTATAAACAAAAGAAGGCCAAACAGCAGCAGACCTGGGTAGCGGACCACCTCCACTATTTCCCGCCAGCTCATGCCATGACCTTCGCGCGGCAGCGGAAAAGGCAACACGGCATAAGCCACCACTGCGATCGCGGGCAGCGCGGCGGTGCACAGCAACAGTTCGGGCATAGGCAACAGGCTGGTGATGCTGGCAGCCAGCAGCGGAATGAAGAGCGCTCCAAAGCCGTAGAAGATGCCCAGCAGGTTAAGCATGGGCCCGCGGTTGCCTTCGTACAGTTCTGAAGTAAGAACGTTGGAGGAGGTGTTAAGGCCGCCGCCACCCAGGCCGATCAAAAGCGCGGCGATGGAGGCGGAGGGCAAGGAGTGTGCTGCGGCAAATTCAACCAGCGCGAGCGTGACCAGGATGGCTGAAACCAGCAGCACCAGTTTGTTGCCAAAGCGGTCAACGAGCGGTCCGACGGCGACGGTGGCGAAGCAGACCCCGGCGAACAGCAATAAAAAAAGATCGCCCTGCTGGGCGAGGTCCACGCCCAGGCGGTCGCGCATGGCGGGCAGGCCGAAAAGCGTTCCGAGCAGCGCCAGCACCACGCCAAAAATGAACATGCCGGCGCATGCAGCGGCAAACAGCCAGGCGCGTTGTCGCCCTTGGGGCATGACTAGCACTTCAGCGACCGCTCATAGGCCGCGTAAACCTGCTGGTTGTTATCGCCGAAAATGCCGGGCACATTGGGAGAAACGAACACCGTCGGCCTCAGTCCGGGTCGGGCCAGCTCGTCCGCGGCCTGGGCGACAACTTCGGAGATGCGGTCACGGGGTTGATACAGGCTCATGGAAGCCCTGCTCTGCCCAGGGCCAGGTAGGCCATGCCCAGCAGATTGGCATCTGCGCCCAGGCGGCTCAGCTTGATCTGAACGTGTTTGGCAGCCAGAGGCTGGCAGCGCGCCAGGGCCGTTTCTTTCAATGTCTGGAAGAATAGATCAGCGGCGGCGAGCATATCGCCGCTCACAATCAGCACTTCAGGATCGAAGAGGCTGATAAGGTTGGCGGCGGCCAGGCCCAGTAGCTTGCCGGTGCGCTGAAAAATCTGGCGCGCCACCGGCTCGTGCTCGCGGGCCAGGCGGGCAATGCTTTCGGCAGTGAGTTGAGAAGCGGGCAACCCTGCGAGCTTGCCGCCGAAGCCGGCCTCGATACTGTGGGCCGCAGCGCGAACCAGAGCGGGAGCGCTGGCAAAAGCTTGCAGGCCCCCATGACGCCGGACTTCGTCGCCGTCGGCTTCGGAGACCGCCATCCAACCCGCGCATCCGACCAGTTGATGAGCGCCGCGGAGTAGCCGGCTGCCGCTGATGATACCGGCGCCAATGCTGGCGCCCACCCGAAGCGCCACGACATCTGATCTGCCGCGCGCCCCGCCGCGCCAGGATTCACCCAGCACGGCAGCGTTTCGGTCGCTCTCCACCTGGACGGGAACCTGCAGCCTCCTGCGAAGCAGCCGTTCCAGCGGCACCTTCCCCCAGCCGGGAAGATTGGGCACCCACACGGCGTGATTGAGCACCAGGCCGGGAACGGCAATGCCGGCGGCGCGAATCTTGAATTTGCCGGACACCTCACGAGCCAGCCGGCGGACCTGCTCGACCAGCGCCTTCAGGGTGGAGACGTCAACCGCTTCAGTTTGGCGTGCCAGGAACTTGCCTTCCGCAGTGAGCAATGCGGCGGACAGCACCTTTTCTCCCACATCGGCGGCGAAGACGACAGGCGGCATGGGTGGTGCGATTGTAACGGAAGCGGCACATAGCTGTTAGCCGCTTCGCAATCAGCATTTGCCCACCAGCGTGCGGATATGTTGACACGAAATGCATTGGGCCTGATATTGACTCACGACTGATAGAAACAATGGCGAACAGTCCTTCCAAAACCGAAGCGGCACGGGCAGCTCGGTCGAGCTTCGCAGCCAGATATTTTGGCCTGGAGCGCGCGGGAACGACGTTCGGTCGCGAGGTGACGGCAGGCGTGACCACGTTCGTCACTATGTCCTACATCATCGTGGTCAATCCGGCAGTGCTGAAGGCGGCGGGCATTCCGGCCGAGCCGGCGATGGTGGCCACCATCGTGACCGCCATATTCGGCACGCTGCTCATGGGGCTCTACGCTAACCGGCCGTTCGCCATCGCGCCCTACATGGGAGAAAACGCGTTCATCGCCTACACCGTGGTGCAGGTGCTGGGCTACAGCTGGCAGGCTGCGCTGGCTTCGGTCTTCATCGCAGGCGTGCTCTTCCTGCTGCTGACGCTGGTGCGGCTGCGGCAGTGGCTGGTGGACGCCATCCCTTCCGCGCTGCGCTACAGCTTTGCGGTGGGCATCGGGCTGTTCCTGACTTTTGTGGGGCTAAATGAAACCGGCATCGTCATGCTGGGCACGCAGGGAGCGCCGGTGCGAACCGGGCACGTGACCTCGGCGCCGGTGCTGGTAGCCATTTTTGGCTTTGTGCTGATGGCGGTGCTGATGATCCGGCGCTTTCCCGGCGCCATCCTGGTGGGCATCGTGACTACGGCGCTGGTCGCGTTCGCCGCCAAAGTTGCGCCCGCGCCGCATGGCTGGATCAGCCTGCCGCCTAGCCTTTCACCGGTGCTGTTCAAGCTGGATTTGAAGAGCGCGTGGAGCTGGGGCTTTTTCCCCGTGGTGCTCACCATTTTTGTGATGGCGTTCGTGGACACCATGGGGACACTGATAGGAGTTTCGGCGCGCGCCGGGTTCCTGGATGCGAACGGCAACCTGCCCCAAATTGAGCGGCCAATGATTGCGGACGCGCTTTCCACCGCGTTTGCCGCGCTGGTCGGCACGACCACCTCGGGCGCGTTTATCGAATCGGCGACGGGGGTGGAAGCAGGCGGACGCACCGGGCTGACCGCCGTGGTGACCGCCGCATGCTTCGCCGGAACATTGTTCTTCTCTCCGTTCGTGGCCGCCATTCCCCCGCAGGCGTATGGGCCGGCGCTGATTGTGGTAGGTCTGCTGATGCTGGCGCCGATTACCAAAATCCGCTTTGATGATTTCACCGAACTGATTCCCGCCTTCGCCGTGGTAGCCTTGATGAGCTTTACTTACAACATCGGCGTAGGCATCACCGCCGGATTCGTGCTCTACCCGTTCTGCAAGCTGGTGGCCGGGCGCTT
>DASSQB010000397.1:0-4862 GCA_035702725.1 Terriglobales bacterium
CCTTCTGCTTGGCGCCCGGGTAGATGCTTAGCCCGATCTCGGCCGGCGTTGGGTTGGTGCGCACCTTCAGCGCGCCCAGCGGCGTGCGGATATCCACATTTTTGTTTTCGCCCTTATCGTCAACATTGACGCTGCAGGCGGCCAGCACAACCACCAGTGCCGCAGCCGCTACCCACGCTGTCTTACTTATGAGTTGCCGCCACATGATTACCTCCTGATGCCGCCACCACCGCCGCCTTCTCCAGCCCCGCTCCGCGCTGGGCCACCTGGGGAATGGTGACCGGCAAATGCCCGCGCACCGGAATTTCGCCAAACAGCGCTTTCACCGCGCTGTCTTCACTGACGCTGGCATTGGAAAAGGTGCACAAATAGTTCTCCACCCGGGGGAAATCGCCGGCCACATAGGGATTGCCCACGGCAACCAGCATCGTCTTGGGCCCCGCGGTTTGCAAGATTCTGCCCAGCAGTTCCCCCCGCGCATCGTTCAGGCCGACCGTGTTCTCCATTTGCCCCGCCACCTGCACTGCCTTCCCTGCAGTGGGAATCTCGTAGACCGCCGCCACTACCTTTTCAGCGCTCTGCACCGCCGCAAGAACTTGCTCGCTCATACCGGCCGCCGTATGCGAATCCACGTAGAGGATGTTGGCGTCCGGCCGCCGTTGCCGAATCTGGCGCACCAGCTCATGCCCCGGGTCCATGCGCAGATCATCGCAAAACAGCACGACCACAAGCCGGTTTGTGACCTCTACTGCTGGTTGATACGGCAGTGCGGGCCCGCCGGTTCCCTGAGCCGGCAAGGGCTGCAGGGGCAGCACTCGGCCGTTATCCCGCACCAGGGTGATAGCCTGGTCGGCCACCTGCTGCCCGAAGGCCAGGTTCTCCGGCTTCCCGATCACCTTGGCCAGTTGGTCAATATCCACCAGCCGCGCCTTGTTCAGCCCCACCGAGGCCTTGGCCTTCAGGATCTTGAGCACCGACTCGTTCACCCGCGATTGCGGGATTTCGCCGCTTTTCACCGCCTTCAGCATGGCCTGGTAGGAGGCGTCCAGGTCGGCGGGGATGAGCAGCATGTCGTTGCCCGCCTTAAACGCCTCCACCGCCGCCCGGCCGATGTCGTTCTGGTAGAGGCGAGTCAGCCCGGCCATGTCCAGCGCGTCCGTGACCACCAGGCCTTTGAATCCCAGTTGCTGCCTGAGCAGCCCGGTGACAATGGCCGGGGAAGTGGTGGCGACGCGGTTGGGATCCGGCTCCAGCGCAGGCACCGTCACATGTGCCACCATCACCGCGTCCACGCCTGCCTTGATGGCGGCTTCGAATGGCGGCAGTTCCACCGTATTCAGCCGCTGCCGGTCGCCAGTCACTTTGGCCAGACCGAGGTGCGAGTCCGTGGCCGTATCCCCATGGCCGGGGAAATGCTTGACCGTTGTCAGCATGCCGTTGGCCTTGGCGCCCTGGATGTAATCCGCCACCAGCTTGCCCACTTCCTGCGGGTCCTCGCCGAAAGAACGCGTGTTGATAATGGGATTGGCGGGGTTGGAGTTAACGTCGGCATCGGGAAAGAAGTTCCACTCCACGCCCACGGCCCGCGCTTCCTGAGCCGTGATCTCGCCGAATTTTCTGGCATAATCGGCATTGCCGGTGGCACCAAAGGCCATGGCATGCGGGAACACCGTGCTGCCCAGCAGCCGCATGGAGACCCCGCGCTCGAAGTCGGCGGCGAAAATCAGCGGCAGCCTGGATTCGAGCTGCAACTGGTTGACCAGCATGGCCGCTTCATAGGGCTGGTTGTAATAGACGAAGGCGCCTTCGGCCGGCACGGTAAGCGTGAAGCCGCCCACGTGGTATTTTTGCAGTATCTGGTGATACTGCTGGTACTCCGGGCCGTTCAGGTTCAGGAACCTGGCCCGCGCCCACACCATGAACAGCTGCCCGATTTTCTCTTCCAGCGACATCTTTTTGAGCGTTTTCTCCGCCCATTTTTCGCCCCCATGGTCGAGCTTGACCGGCCCCGGCTTCTGGTATTTTTCTTTGGCTAAGGCCGGACACACGAGGAGAGCAACCGCCAGGGAAATGAAGCCAGTTCTGCGGAGCATAATGCGAAAACGATAGCACAGGGGGAACATGAAGAAGACTAAATCCAGGGCTCGCGTGTTCACACCGGCACAGCGCGGCGTTCCGAAAACGGTTGATGAATATCTTGCGGGCGTCCCTGAGCCTGCACGCACCACGTTGCAAAAAGTGCGTGCCGCCATTCGCTCGGCAGCGCCGCCGGAGGCTACGGAGACGATCAGCTATGGAATTCCCGCCTTCCGCTACAACGGAGTGCTGGTGTGGTTCGCCGCATTTGCCAGGCACTGCAGTTTGTTCCCGACGGCCTCCGTCATTGAGAAGTTCAAGAGCGAACTGAAGGGCTACACCATTTCGAAGGGGACCATTCAATTCCCTACGGACAAGCCATTGCCGGCCGCACTCATCCAAAAAATGATGAAGGCACGGATCGAGCAGATGAAAGCTAACAAGCGGCGTTGAGGGTCCTAAAACCTCGCGGCACATTCTCCGCATTAGAAACTCTGATTGGGCGACGCGCACGGCTTAGCCACCTCGCAGGCCTCGGCACTCATTTGCAGACGCGCGCAACGCCGGATGATAGACTCTTACGCGATTTGGCGTGACACCCCCGACGAGGAGGCAGAATGACCAAGAAAGTACGCGTGTGCACAGCTGTTTTGACCATGATGCTGTTTTGCGGTATCACGCTGGCGCAGCAGCCAGTGCTGGATATTAGCCCGAAAGTGCACCCCAATCTGGCCGAGGCACAGCGGCTCGTCGTAGAAGCCAACAAATACATCGAAAAAGCTCAGGCGGTCAACAAAGGCGACATGCAGGGACACGCGGAGAAGGCAAGGCAGTTCCTGGCTCAGGCCAACCGGGAATTGAAGGCTGCCGCCGAAGCCGCGAATGCCGCCAACGCCGCAAGGCAAAAGCGCAAGCGGTAGAACGCAGTTTCCAATGCTCATTACTCGCTAACGGGACGCCGCCCCGGAAGAGGATTTGTGCCTGCGTGAAGACCCCTTCCCCGGAGTTAGGCGGCGGCCTTCTGGGCGCCACTTTCAGGGCGAGTGCGAGAGTAGCGGCCCACCGTAGCGTCTACCGAAGCATCGCGGAGGGCCATGTTTATCCGCTCCACGCACTCGGTGACCAGGCGTGAGGCATCAGGATCGCCGGAGCGGTTAACGGCCACACACAACGGGAAGATGGCATTGCGCACGTGGTGGTTGACCTCTGCCAGCACGGCAGCGCGTTCGGCGGCAAAGAGGTAGTGCTGCTCTTCCTGCTTGAGTTGCAGGGCCAGGGTGAAAATGATGGTCAGAAGGCCCGCGATGCAGCCGGCAATCACCAGGTGAGCGAGCAAGTGATCAAAGCGGACAAAAGAGAGATCCAGGCCGATGGTCACGCCAGACACCAGAAGTCCGAAAAGTAATGCCAATAAAACTTTGCGCCGGGTCGTCCTCATGGGCCTCCTTGGCAGGTCCGAAATGGCGATTATAAGCCCGGGCCGGTAAAGCGAGGGCGGCTGATTCCCGAGCTATTTTCCGCCACCGGTTGAGTCTCTCGCTTCCGGCTGCCGGCGAGCGTCCCGGCTTCAGCAAGTTGAACCCCAATTCGGACAGGCTGGCACATCCGTGCCATTCCCGCTCGGCATCGAAGGGAATAGTCTCCAGCATGGAGGCGGAGAAGATGAAACGGGCAGGAGAGCTGGTTCGGCAGAGCGGCCTGTACAGAGTGAGCCATCGGGCACACCGGGCAGCGCATAACGCGATTCTCTGGCAAGGCGAAACTTTCCCCATTTGCCGGATGTGCGGAGAAGCCGTGAGCTTCCACTTCCTGCAGCCGGTGCCCGAATCGGAGGAATTTGAACACGTCGGCTACGACGGCGATTTCCTCGAGTCTGTTCTTGGCGGCTGGGAAAAGGACTGCACCCGGCTGATGGCTTAAAGCAGCCTGCTTTACGAGTCTTCTTTGTGCTTCCGGCCCACCAGTTGCTCGATTCTGCGCAATAACACATCCGGATTGCGGGTCTTGCTTACCCAGCCATCCACCAGGCCGTTGAGGTTCTCAGGAAAATTGGAGCTGAAGGAGATAACGACCAGGCGCAGGCTGGGCTTGTTCTTCCTGATTGCGGCGGCCACCCGTTGCGCATCGGAGGCGCTGTAGTCCAGCAGCCCCAGGTCAACCTGCTGGGTGCGCAGGAGGTCAACTGCAGCGTGCTCGCCGGCTGCCGTCAGCACCCGATAACCTTCATGCTCCAGCAGCAACCGGCGGATATGCAGCACCGTCTCCTGGTCGCTGACGCAGAGAATGGTCTTGGCGGTAGCGATAGCCAGCCTCCCGGTGGTGTGTTAAGCAGAGCGTACCCGCGTGCGTATCGGCCCGCAATAGCGTTGTGCGGAATAACGACCGTTCTCTATTCCTGAAACGGAGCGATCACCGCCCCAATCTGCGCCAGAGCGAGCAGAGTCTGCTGGACGACGGGGACAGAGAGCGAAGTCGCCGCGGCAATCTGCGCCACGCTGCGCCTGGCATCGGCGGCGTGAAAGACCGCGGCCATAGCCTCGTCCAGCTCAACTACATAGATGCGGCCTAAATGGGTACGGGAAAACAAAAGGGTGACTTCGCGGCGGAGTTCCCCGCCAATTGGTTCATTTGATTTCAGTCGCTGCAGGAGATGTGGCAAGTCCCAGGAAAAAGTGTGGCAGCGCGCGCTGGGGGTGGGCTGGGGGAATTCGGCGGCAAGCGCGTTTTCTGTTGTAGCGGCCTGGAGAAAGAACAACCGCTCGTATTCGAGCAGGTCGCTCCACCAG
>DASSQB010000398.1:0-3006 GCA_035702725.1 Terriglobales bacterium
GGAGGAACGCAGACGGTTCTCACCCCGCAACAGGCTGCGCAACTGCAGGCGCTGGGCTACGTGACGTCCGGCTCGAGCCAGCCGGAGACGGAAGAAAAAAGAGGCGCCGACCCTAAGGACAAGGTTGGGATCTCAAACTCACTCCATAAGGCTTTACTGGAAACCGAAGAGCAACACTACCGCGAAGCCATCCCGCTTCTCGAACAGGTACTTCAGGCGGAGCCGGGTATTGCCATCGCCAACCTGCAGTTGGGCCGGGCCTGGAACAGCCTGGGAGAGTACGCCAAAGCCGTGCCCCGGCTGCAAAAAGCAGTGGAGCTCACCCCACAATCGGTGGAGGCGCACTATGAATTGGGGGTGGCGCTGGGCGAGATGGGAGACTGGGAAGGTTCGGCGAAACAGATGCAAGCCGCGCTCGCCCAGGAACCGAACTCTGACGAACTGCACTTCTATTTAGGCTCGGCCTACGAGGAGAGCGGCCGGATTGCTGACGCCATGAAGGAATACCAGGCCGCCGCCCGGCTTAATCCCGACAACTACCGGGCAAATCTGCTGCTGGGGCGCCTTCTGGCCATGCAGAACCAGGCGGCCGAGGCATTGCCGTACCTGAAAAAAGCGGTGCAACTGCAGCCCAACTCGGCCGATGCCCACAAGTTTCTGGGAAATGTGTATACCGTACTGGGCGATGAAGCCAAGGCCCGGCACGAACAATCTGAGGCGCAGCGACTGCAACAACTCGACCAGCCCTAAGAGCGGAAGGGAGTTGGCCTCCACCTGGCGGGCCGGCGCCGAACCCGGCCCGCAAGACGCGACCGCTAGCCGAAAACAAAACCGCCAGTCCGGAGTTGCCTCCGAGACTGGCGGTCGGTGTTTCGGACCGAGCTGCGGTCTAGAAAGTCACCCGCAACCCGAATTCGATCTGCCGTGGAGTGCCGAGCGAGTTCAACCCCGTGCCTGCGCCGGCGCGGTTGCTGAAGTGATCGGCATAGTTCGTACCGTTGATGCCGCCCGCGGTACCAGTCAGCAGGCCCGAGAGCATGCTGCCCGGCAGGTCGAAGTTGGCGAAGTTGAACAGGTTGTAGAAGCCGATGCTGGGACGTACCGTTACCCTCTCCTTAATGGTGTAGTTCCAGGATAGGGTCGTATCGAAGGCACGCAGCCAGTCCAGGTTGACCTGTCCCGCAGGAGCCAGGGCCAGCGGTGTGCCGCCGTTGATGGTAGCACCCAGAGCCTGCATCTGAGCCAGAGTGAACAAGCCGTTCTGGATCAGCACCTGGCCGGCGGGTGTGACCTGGTTGACCGTGCCGTTGAATGTGTTGAGCAGATTGTTCAGGCTGCTCGCGTTAGCCCCACGATCGAAGCTGCCCACATGCGTTCCAGGCAGCGGGTCTTGCGTTGTCCCGTCGCCCGTGAAATCGGTGCGGAAGATCTCGCCTGCACCAATGCTCGTGTTGGGAACTGTGGGTGTGGTGGATAGCGGACTGTAGAAGTGGGAGATGATGCTGAATTCGAATCCACCGGGCAACTGTGCATAGCCACCGAAGGAGAGCTGGTG
The DNA here is from genome assembly GCA_035702725.1 of Terriglobales bacterium. Classification (GTDB taxonomy): domain Bacteria; phylum Acidobacteriota; class Terriglobia; order Terriglobales; family Acidobacteriaceae; genus JAICWP01. The sequence goes on from DASSQB010000398.1 coordinate 1,556, forward strand.
GGTACGGTCCAGCACGGAGGGTCCGAAGAAGCGATTGGGGGCTGCGTTGTCCATCGCGTTGATGATGAAGTCCTGGTCGCCGCTGCTGGCTGTAACCGGGTTGTCAGCAGAAACCGCGCCTCCAGAGTTCTCGAAGCGCGACAGAGCGTACGACACCTGGAAGTTCAGGCCACGCACGCCCCGGAACGGCCGCTGAACGTTTTCCGTCCACTTAACCTGCAGACCGTTGTACACCGAGCGCCCGATAGGCTCCAGGAAGGGCAGGGGGGGAGCAGCAGGATTGATGCCGCCGAAGGCGCAGGGATATCCCAGTGCCACAAGACAACTGGAGCCCCCCATGTCAGCGGAGGAAGTCAGCCCGTTGCCGGCAAAATCCGCAATCGCCAGGCCGCGTGGCTTGCCCTGGGTGTCCACGAATGCCCCGGTTGCGGGATTCGCGTTGGGACAGGGGGTGCCAATGCCGGCCTGTACATTACCCACACCGCAAGCAGCAAGCGTTGCTGCAATCGCGGCCTGCGCCCCGGCCTTGTTGAAGTAATGGATATCGCCCGCGTGGTTCACATCCACTCCCAGCAGGAAGTGGGTCTGAACATTACGGATGTAATCCGCGCTGATCACCATGCCCGGCCGGATTTCCCGCTGGATGCCGATGTTCATCTGCACCGAACGCGGCGACTTGTAATTGGGGTCGAAATTAAAAGCCGTGCTGTTGAAAAAGCAACCATTACCCTGCGGGCACTGGGTCAGTAGAGTCTGGATGTAGTTAGGATTGGGGGCGGTAAGATCCACGGGCGTCATAGCCTGCCACTGATTCTGCAACGCTATAAGGGCGCTCGCCGCGTTACCAATCAGCGGGAAACCAGCGGAGGTACCGCAGACGCTCGGACCGGCATTCAGTTGACCACCCGGCACTGGTAAGCCAGAAGGCTTGCCCGGAGCAGCGCAAGGCGGCGCGTAAATCAGGAATGCGCCGGTCGCTTCGCGCCCTGGAGCATCGAAGAGCACGTTATTCCATACCGCGTTCTCATAAAACAGACCGATGCCACCGCGGATGGAGGTCTTGCCCGCGCCTGTCGGGTCCCAGGCAAATCCTATCTGGGGTGCCAGGTTGGTATTGGGCTGGTGCACCTGGTTGCCCAAGCCGGGGAACAACTGGTTCAGAGCCGGAATGGCCTGGAACTCACTATCCGTGCGGCCGGTGTCGCGCTGGTAGCGCAGGCCGTAAGTGAGGGTGAAGTTGGGCTTAATCTTCCAGGAGTCACCCAGGTAAGTCAGGATGCGGTTGTCCGGCCCCAGACCGCCAGCAGGGAATTGGAATGAGGGCTTGGTGGTGGGAAATCCCAAGCCATTGCCCATGAGCACAAAGTCAACCGGATAGTTCAGCGGGTTAGAGGAGCCGCCGGGGAAAGGCCCGCTGGCCGCAGCGGCAACTTCTCCACTGCTGACTGCAG
>DASSQB010000399.1:0-8873 GCA_035702725.1 Terriglobales bacterium
TTGAACACTTCCCACCGGAACTGCAGCCCCTGTGACTCGCGGATTGCCCAGCGCTTGGCCAGGGCCGCATCCACGCCCATGTAGCCATCGCCGCGCACCACGTTGCGCGAGCCGCTCTGGCCGGGGAAGGGGTGAACAAAGTCATTGAACGCGGCAGCCGGATTGGGAAATACGCTAACCGCGCCACTGGGCTGGCTGTAGTGGCCGGTAGCCGGTTTCGCAATCATGCTTGCGATGCCCTGTTCGTCCCAGTTGGTCGGCCAGAAATTCCCGTTGTCAACCGTGAACGGGAAGCCGCTGGTCCAGCGCATCAGGCCCGAAAGCTGCCAGCCGCCGATAAAGCCGTTGAGAACTCCCCCGGCAGTGCTCGCAATCGGTTTGCCTTTGCCGAATGGCAACTCAGCAATCCAGTCGGCATTGATCTGATGAGTCGTGTCGAAATCAGAGACGCCGTAGCGCGCTCTCGGATCAAACGCGTTCACCAGCCGGCTTCCTGGAGCGCCCACGTTCACGCTCGAGCTGAAGCCCAGCCTCGTCGCCGACGATGTAATGTCGAGCGACTTGGAGTACGTGTAGTTCAAATCGAACTGCACGCCCCTGCTCAGCTGCTTTCTTACGCTGGCCTGCAGGGCGTTGTAATTGGAATTGGCGATGGAACTCCAGCCGAACATGCTGGTCGCCTGCTCGTTCAGCATGTTGCCGGCGCAGCCCAGCGTGCTTCCCGGCGGGCACTTGGGACCCTTGAACCAGTAGACGTTGCCCAGGTTATCACCCAGCCCGCCGTAGATGTCTATGTCGCCCAGGCCCACCACCTCATTGCCAACATAGGAGAGAAAGGGGTCGTAATAGAGGTCATAAACCGCTTGAATCAGGTTGGGGAAACTCAACCCTGAAAAACTCGTCCACTGGTTTGCACCCGGCTGCAGTGGCGGGAGCATGTCGTGCCAGAAGGCCGCTGTTGGGCCGACCATTTTATCGTTGATCTGGTTCGCAGTAATCCCCTGGTTGGCCAACTGCGCCAGGCGAGTGGCAGCCGCGAAATAATCAATCCCCGTCTTGGGGTCCACCAGGTCCAGCGGTTGCCTCAGGTCGCGCTGCGTGAGCAGGTGACGTCCAAAACGCCCCACGTAAGAGAGTTGCATGGAGAAATGCTGCGGCAACTCACGTCCCACCGAGAAGTCCGCCGCCCAGGAGTAGGGTGTCTTCAGCGACTGGTCAACCCCCCAGGTGATAGCCTGGCCGGAAGCCGGTGGTGTCTGGGGGAAGGCTCCAGGCGGAGCCGGCTGAAAGAACAGCTGGTTCGTCACACCGAACACAGGAATCTGGTTGATATCGGTGATGCGGGGCACATTCGCGGCATCGTCGTAGCCGGGCAGACAGCAGGGATTTTGTACGGTCGCTGCCAGGCCGCCAGGCGCGTTGGCGTCGAACGTGCTCAGCAATTCCATCCCCGGGCGGTCGTACATCCGGCTGAATCCGCCGCGGATAACCGTCTTGTCGTTGTCTCCGGTGAGTTTGCGCAGCCAGCTGCTCTCTGGCCGCGGTGAATACGCAAATGAAATGCGCGGCGAGACGTCAGACTTCTCGAAGGCGTAAAATCCGGGGCCGTTATTGGCTGCCCCGCCCAGAATGAACGACACCAGCGGGGTGCCGCTGTAGCCGATGCCTTGCCGCATGTTGGCAACGTTCTGCGCGAACTCGTTGCCCAGGTTGCCGCTGCCCGCCGGGCATCCGAGCCCAGGATTCACGCTGGCCACACAGGCCGGCGACGCCTGGAAACCATTCACCTCCCAGGGCGGCGGAAACAGCGACCAGCGCAGGCCGTAGGTAATCGTCAGGTTGGGCTTGAGCCGAAATGCGTCCTGCCCGTAAAACTCGTACCAGTTGAGCCCATAATTGCGTTTCACAGGTGTGCCCGCCGGCAGTACGTTGCCCGCTTTGTCGTAGTTGTAATTCCCGACTATGTCCGACACCATACCCAGAAGTCCGAGAACCGGGTAGTCGTACTGCGGGCTGGAAGCCGGTTCGGCGAAGCCGCCGTTGGCCGGATCCAGGTAACCGCCAGTATTGGCAAATCCGGTAGGCGACATCCAGTTGGTGGCGCCTTTGCCCACGCTGAACGAGTGCTCCGTGCTCACCCGCGGATCGCGCGCAAAGCCAATGTTCCCACCGAACTGTAACGTGTGTCTTCCTTTTGTCCAGGAGAAGTCATCCAGCAGGTTATGCAGCGGAGTCTGCGCGCTGTGACTATAAACAATCCCCTGGTCCAGGCCGTAAAACTGGTTCCAGGCCTGGTTGCTATTGCCTACAATGCCGGTGCTTTGCCGCGTGAACCCCCAGTGAAACGTGTTGACCATGGTGGGTTTGAGAATGGCGGTGTAGCCCACCACAAAACCCTTGCTGTGGTCGCTCACCGTCTGCTCCGGCGCCGAGTCGGGCAGGAATGGCGCCTGGGGATTGAACATGTTCTGCAGGGCGCCGCGCCAGAACAGCGTGTGCTTGCCGTCCGCGGTCAGGTGATAGTCCAGGCGCGCGATGAATGCGTTATTGTTCAAACTCACCGGCGCGCGGAAGCGGAACCCGGAATAATTCAGTCCGTCGCCCACCGATGGATCATTCGTCTTTAACTGGCCCGTGCAGAAAGTCTTGTCGAAATAGCCGGTATGGCTTGGGTTCTCAATGGCCGGATTGATGCCGAGGCCCAGAGGATCAAGGCTTTTCAACTGAGCTGGGTTTAATACCGTAGTACCACCGTTCACGTTCACGTATTGGATCAGGCCCTGGCACAGACTTGGCGTCGGAATGGTGCGCACTGTGCTCTGCTGCTCCCGCTGGCGTGTGCCTTCGTAATTCACGAAGAAAAACAGCCGATCCTTCTTAATGGGGCCGCCAACTGAGGCGCCAAATATGTTCCGCAGCAGTTTGTCGGGGGTGTTGGGCTGGCCGTTAGATAATTCCGCCTGCTTGACGAAATAGTCATTGGCGCTGGTGATGGTGTTGCGATGGTATTCGTAAGCTGAGCCGTGCCAGGCATTGGTCCCGCTCTTGGTTACCAGCGCCACCTGCGCGCCTGAGCCCACGCCCTGGTCAGCGTTGTAATTGCTGGTGGTAACGCGAAACTCCTGCACCGAATCCAGGGTCACCGGCAGCACGGAGGTAAACGCATATCCGCTGGACTGATCGTTAACATCCACGCCATCCAGGCTGATATTGCTCTGGTCGCTGCGCGCACCGTTTACCGCGCCATTGCGCGTATCCTGATCCTTATCTATGTCAGGACGGTTGCCGGTATAGGTCACTCCCGCCTGCAGGCTCAGCAGGTCGGGAACGTTGCGCCCCTCCAGGGGAATCTGCCGGACTTGGTTGTTATCAAACGAGTTTCCCAGGGAAGCGTCTACCGTGTTTAAGAGCGCCGCTTCACCCGTCACGTTGACCACTTCCGACGTCTGGCCCAGCTTCAGCTTTACGTTTGCCGCTGCCGGCGTATTCACCAGCAGCTGCATCCCGGATTGCTGGTAGCGTTCGAATCCGGGAGCGGTGACCATTAGAGAATAGTTTCCTGGCGGAAGCAGCAGGAACTGGTACTCGCCCACGCTGCTGGTCGTGACGCTGCGCTGCGTGTTTGAACCCAGGTTTTTCAGAATCACCGTCGCCCCAGGCACCACGCTGCCGCTGGGATCGGTCACGGTGCCTCGCAGGGAGGTGGATCCGGTCTGGGAAAATACAAGGCTGGTCACTGTCAAACAGACAGCGGTCAGAAGGGCAAACCGCCTGAGGAGCTTCATGGCAACCTCCCGGGTGGTAATCTGGTGCCGTTTTGTTCGCAGCTCATCCCTAAGCCGTTTTTGCCAGCTTTGGGCGTGACTCTGGTTCTTGAACTCGCACATGGTACCCGTTTTTCGCCCAGCAAGACTTGTCTAATAGTGACTTGGGGTTGGCTGTAGCGGGACGTCAGGATGGCGCGGTCTGGCCGGTTCAGCAGAAGGCTAGTTACCCTTAAGTCATTGTCAGAAAGGGAGTTCTTGGCGTCGGCCAAAGTTCGAGAATGGGGCTGGCGGGTCCCGGGACCAGCCCATGTGCGGTCTGACCAGTAGAATCCTCTTTATCCAGATGCTCACTTCCGGATTACACCGGTCGCCACATCGAGAAGGCAGGTTCACTATTTCACTTCGCATCCTCTTCGTTCTCTGTCTGACTTTTGCCGGCCGTGCGGGCGCGACCTCCCCGGCAGCGTGGCGAGGCATTTTGCTTAGCCAGTCAAAGATTCCTGTCGCAAACGCCACCGTGCGATTGCATTCAGCGGCGCACGGGCAAGACTACATCAGCCGCACCTCTGCCAAGGGCGAGTTTGAGTTGAACGGGCTTGCTGCGGGGCGGTACAGCCTAACGGTTGTCAGTAACGGCAAAACCTGCAACCTGCCTGGAGCAGTAACCATGAGCGAAGGAATGACGCTTACGGCTGGCCTGCAGCTTTGTTCTGGAGACCACGCCCTGCATCTCGTGACGCCGGAGGAATCGCCCGCTGAGGTTACCGGTGGCGAGCGCCTCTCCAGCCAGCAGGTCTCCACCTTGCCACTCAATGCCCGCGACTTCAGCAAGTTGCTCCTGCTGGCCGCCGGCACCATGACCGACACCAACGGCGCTGCCAACTTCACCCAGCAGTTCGCGGTCAATGGTCAACGAGGCTCGACGGCCGTATTCGCCGTTGATGGCGCCGATACCACCGACCCCGAGATGGGGGGCGCCACTTTCTCCAACTTCAACGTGGATGCCATCCAGGAAGTGCAGTCCAGTTCCGGCGTTATGCTGGCTGAAATCGGCCACGGCGCCGCCGGCTTTACCAATGTGGTCTCGAAGTCAGGCACCGACCAGGTACACGGCAGCCTCTTTGAGTTCGTGCGCAACGCCGCCTTTGACGCGCGCAATTATTTCGACCATATTGACCCGCTCACCCACCGGCGTATCCCGCCATTTGTGCGCAATGAGTTTGGCGCTACTATCGGCGGGCCTGTCGTTATTCCCAATATTTACGACGGTCGCCACCGTACCTTCTTCTTCGGCGAGTACCAGGGGTTTCGCCAGGTGTTGGGCACCACGCAGGTCTTTCCCGTGCCCACGGTCGCCGAGCGTCAGGGCTTCGATGCAACTGCTTTTTCCGGCGACACTCTCAAGGTTCCGGTCAATCCTGCGGTCGCGCCCATCCTGGCTGGTTATCCCCTCCCCAATAATCCACGCGGGGCCTATGGCGCGCGCACGTACGAGGCGTCGTCAAAAGTCTCAACCGACACCGACCAATTCTCAGTGCGGGTTGACCACGTAATTTCCAGCAAAGCTTCGCTGCTGACGCGTTTCAGCCTGAATCAGGTCAGTGGTCCGCTCACCAATCCCGACCAGACTGCTATTGACCCCAGCTTTGGCATCCGTTTTTTCGATCATCAGCGCAATGCCACGGTGAGGTACACCCGCGCCTTCTCTCCCCACTTCACCTCCGACACGCAGATCGGCTACATCCGCAGCACCCCCTTTTTTCCCAGTCCCAACCGGACCCAGCCGGCAATTAACTACGGCGACGGTCTGTTCGAGGCATTCAACTCCGCCGACGGCTCCATCATCGGCTCGTTCAGCAATCTGTACCAATTAAGGAACGATACTTCCTGGGTCCACGGCGCCCACAGCTTCAAGTGGGGTATGGAGATTCGCGCCAACCGCGATTCCACCGTTTTCGGCACCAATCCCAACGGCGCTTACTCCTTCGGCGGGGGAACCGCCTACTCTCCCGTGCCCATTGTTTCCGCCAGCGGCCAGCACAATATTGGTGTGGGAGACCCTCTGCCTGATTCGCTTACTGGACTGCTGACCGCGACCCCTTACTCCTATACCATCACGGTGGCGGCGAACGGCACGCCCGCTGGCGACAAATTCGACGAGGCTGCCACCCACCGTGAAACGTACGAGTTCTATTTCCAGGATAGCTGGAAGGCGACTCAGCGTCTGACCGTCAATTACGGGCTGCGCTACGAGGCCAACAGCCGCATCCATGAAGCGCAACAGCGCACCTCGGGACCGAAATTCATTGGCCCCAGTGGACAGCCGGTCTCGTATTGGGACCACTCCGCCCGGCAAATCTTTCTATACGACCCGCAGCCTCCCTACAACCAGGATTGGAACGGCTGGGCACCACGGCTGGGCCTCGATTACGCACTTGGCGGCCACACCGTTCTGCACGCAGGCGGCGCCATTACCTCCCTCGTTCCCAACTTGTGGCAGGTCAATTTCCTTACCGGCTCCATGCCCTTTATCTTTACTCCGTATATCAACGCTCTTCCCGGCATTTCTGTCCCCTTCCAGAACAGCGTGGTGCCCCTCAATCTTCCTCCCGTGTACACCACCGCAGGGAACCTGCTTTTCCCGCAGGGCAGAAACACAGTGGTGCCATCCAATACGCAACTCGACCTGGATCGCTTCCAGAATGATCTGGCAGCGCTCACGCCGGGGCATGAACCCCAACTCCTGCAGGTGGAGGGCATCGCCAGAGAATTCCGCAATGGTTACATCGCCAGCTATACAGCTGGAGTGGAACACGATTTCCGGGATGTGAAGCTGGGACTTTCCTACGTCGCAACCGCTGGGGTTCACCTCAGCACGGTGTTTTCACCCAACAGCTACGGTGGCGCCGATTCTTCGTTTGCTCCGTTTACCCAGTTCGATTCCGCCGGACGTGCCGTGGGAGGCTTTGGCCCTGAACTGTTGATGACCAGCGGTTCGCATTCCACCTATCACTCCCTGCAGGCCACCGTGGGCAAAAACTCGCCCCGAGCTGGTTTGGGTATTCAAGGCAGCTATACGTTTTCCAAGTCACTTGATGACGCCAGCGCTGTGCTCGGCGGCGGATTCACTAATGCCGGCGCGGTCCTCCAGACTTTTCCCCAGGACCCCTGGAACACAAAAGCTGAAAAGGGGCCTTCGACCTTCGATGTGACGCATGTCTTCAGCGTCAGCGTCATACAAATGATTCCGCTCGACCGCGTGAGCTTTCTTCAGCCACTCGGCCGCCGGCTCACCACCGGCTGGCAGTTGTTGAATATCACCACCCTCATGAGCGGTCCTCCCTTTACCGTGTACTCCGGAGTACAGCAGACAGGTGCAGGCGCAGGTGGCGCTGACCGGCCTGACTTCATCGCTCAGCCGGACCTTTCCACCAGCCGGTCTGTGCACGAGGACTATTTCGGTCGCGGCGCTGACAATGCCTCCTTCTTTTCTATTCCGATAAACATTCCCGGCGGCACCGGACCCAACCACGGTCTTTTTGGCACGCTGGGCCGCAACACCTTCCGCGCGCCCGGATACCGCGATTTCGATTTGGCGCTGGTTAAGGACACCACCTTTGGCCACCGCGGACAGGCGGAGTTTGGAACCCTGGAATTCCGCGCCGAATTCTTCAACGTCTTTAACCTGGTGAATTTTGGGCTGCCTTCCAACATCCTGCGCGGGAGTGGATTTGGAATTATCAGCAAGACCGCCGGCTCCTCGCGGCAAATCCAGTTTTCGCTGAAGTTCATGTACTGAGCCCAAGTGCGGGCGTATTCTTCGAATTGATCATACAGTCTGTATAATTAAATGCCCGACCGCCATGACACTGCTTGCACAGGCAATAAAAGGGCAGTTTTTGTGGAATAGCAGGCGGGGGTCCCGGAGGACGCGTCTCGCCTGCTCGCTAGCTGTTCAACCCTACTGAAATCAGTAAGTTACCTCAGCGAAGCTGTGGTGCTGTGCTGCGTTTTCTCGTGCGACTTCGTCGCTTTCGCAGCCGAGTGGTGCTTCACCGGGCCATGAGCCTTGGCGACGTGCTGCTTGGGCGCCGTCTTCGAGCTCGCGACTTTCTGGCTCGACGGCTTCTTGGCAGAAACCTTGCTCGCCTGCTGCTTCGCTTTTTGGCTGCTCTTGTGGCTCGCCTGCTTGGCCGCTACCGGCTTCACAGGTGCCGGCTTAGCCTGTTTTGCCTGCTGCTTAGTGGCTTCAGCTTGCTTCGGGCTCTTGTCCTTTTTGCCGTGATGGCGCCAGAAAGCCGCCTTGGCTAAGCGGCTGTGATGCTGCTTCCCGTCGTTCTTGCCCTTGTCGCCAGTCTTGCCGGCCTCGGCCAGCGCCACAGCACTTAATAGCGCCAGGCTGACCACGAGGCTCAGAGTGGTTCTGACAGCTTTACTCATATTCCCTCCAGTTCCGGGAAATTGTGCGGTGCTGGGGAGAGAGGCACAAGTAACGAAAGGGAATGGTGATCCCAGTGCCGGTGTGGGCGGGGCCTGGCCCTGTACCCTGCAGAAAATTCAGCAGTTAGCAGACAATTTGTGAGCCCCTGATAAACCGCTAGCTGCACACGGCTGAAAGGAAGTCCCTCACACTGCCAACTACCGGAACATGGGGACAGAATTGAAATGCTGCTGTGCAAGCCACTCGGCAGCCCGTTGCTGCGCCTGTTTAACCTGTGGCGGCGTCAAAGCCCGAGCCTGTGCATCAAGCGCCTCCCCCACGTCTTCACCGCGCATGGCTGCCGCCTCCAACCACGTGTAGGCCTGCACCGGGTCCGCCTGCACGCCTCGGCCGGACCGGAACACGTTGGATAGATTAATGAGGGCCTTAGGGTTGCCATTCTGCGCGGCCAGCAGGTAAAGCTTCAGTGCTTCCATAACGTCCTGGGTGACTCCGCGCCCTTCCTCGTACAGCATGCCAAGATCATTTTGCGCTTCGCTGTGACCCTGCAGCGCCGCCCGCCGATACCACTGCGCCGCTACGGTCAAATCCTGGACCACACCCTGGCCTAGTTCGTAGCAGGACCCCAGGTTGAACTGAGCTGTCGCCAGACCCTTGTCGGCCGC
>DASSQB010000400.1:0-3237 GCA_035702725.1 Terriglobales bacterium
CCGGGTGCGACGGTGCACGATGGAAAAGACGCAGGGCACAAAGAATAAGGTAGCAAATGTCGCCACCATCAGCCCGCCAATCACGGCGCGGCCCAGGGGAGCGTTCTGCTCGCCGCCTTCACCCAGCCCCATGGCCATGGGCAACATGCCGATAATCATCGCCAGGGCCGTCATCAGCACCGGCCGCATGCGGATGTAGCCGGCTTCCAGAGCGGCGTCGGTGGAGTTCAATCCTTCGCGCATGCGCTCCCGCGCGAACGACACCATAAGAATGCTGTTGGCTGTCGCCACTCCCATGCACATGATGGTGCCGGTCAGCGAAGGCACGCTGAGGGTAGTGTGCGTGACCAGCAGTATCCAGAGAATGCCCGCCAGCGCCCCCGGCAACGCGGTAATGATGATGAAAGGGTCCAGCCACGATTGGAAGTTGAGGACAATCAGCAGGTAAACCAGCACGATAGCCACCAGAACACCTGCCGCCAGTCCGACGAATGACGTGGTCATCGTATCCACCTGGCCGCGTACTTCCAGCTGCGTGCCGCGGGGCAGGCGCTGGCGATAATCGTTCAGGATTTTCTGCACGTCGGCAGCGACGCCGCCCAGGTCGCGCTGCTCTACCGAGGCAAACACATTCACCATGGGTTGCGCATCGTAATGGGATACGACCACCGGCTCTGCCTGCAGGCTGGTTCTCACCAGGTTGCCTAAGACTTGCGGCTGAGCAGCGCCAGCCGGGCGCACGGGGATGTTCTCCAGCGCCTGCATGGAATCCACCTTGTATTGCGGCACCTGCACGGCCACGTTGTACTCGATCCCGGTCCTGGGGTTCACCCAGAATGAAGGCGCGGTCTGGAAGCTGGAACTCAACGTGAGGAGCAGGCTCTGCGCCACGTCCGCCTGCGAGAGTCCCACCGATTGCGCCTGAGTGCGATTTACATCCAGAAAAACCGTTGGCTGAGAAAGCAGCTGCTGAACGTGAACATCCACCGCACCGGGCACATGCTGGATGCGGTTGGCAATTTCCTGAGCCAGTACGTAATTTGCGCTGCGGTTGGGGCCGATCAACTGGATGTCAATGGGCGCGGGCACACCAAAATTCAAAATCTGGCTGACAATGTCGGCGGGCTGAAAGAAGAACTGTGTTCCGGGGAAGGTTTCCGGCAGACGGCGGCGCAATTCGTCAATGTAGTGGACGGTAGGGAAGCGATGCTCCGGGCGCAGCGAAATCAGGATTTCGGCATCCGAGGTGCCGATGGTTCCGGAGTTGCTGTACGACATGTTGATGGCGCTGTAGGGCAGGCCGACGTTGTCCAGCACGTTAGCCAGATCTGCCGGCGGAATCACCTGCCGGATCAGATTGTCCACCTGGTCGCATTCGCGGGCGGTTTCCTCCACCCGCTGCGCCACCGGCCCGCGCAGATGCAGACGGATGAGGCCGGCGTCCACACCAGGGAAGAAATCGCGGCCAACGACAAGGAGCAGGGGCGTCGAGAGCAGGCAGAATCCCACAAACACCAACACGAACGCGCGCGAATGCTCCAGTGTGAACTGCAGCCATCCGCGGTAGCCGGCGCGCATTCGGTCGAAGCCGTGCGCGAACCGGCGCTGCATGCGGGAGAAGATGTCCATGCCGGTGGCGAACTCCTCGCCGCGATGACCGCGAAGCAGGTACATGGCCAGAGTCGGCACCAGCGTGCGCGAAAGCAGGTAGGAGGCCAGCATGGCGAAGACCACGGCTTCAGCCAGGGGCACGAACAGGTACTTGGCCACGCCGGTCAGAAAGAACATGGGCACAAACACGATGCAGATGCACAGTGTGGAGACGAAAGCCGGCACCGCGATCTGCTGCGCGCCATCGAGAATGGCGCGCACAGTCTGCTTGCCCTGGGCCAGGTTGCGGTTGATGTTTTCGATTTCAACGGTGGCGTCGTCCACGAGGATGCCGACCGCGAGCGCGAGTCCTCCCAGGGTCATGATGTTGATACTTTCGCCCAGGGCGCTCAGGATGCAGATAGAAACCAGAATGGAAAGCGGAATAGAGACGGCGATGATCAGCGTGCTGCGCCAGTTCCCCAGGAACAGCAGGATCATCAGCGCGGTCATGCAGGCGGCAATCAGCGCTTCGCGAATCACCCCCTGCACCGCCGCGCGCACAAAAATGGATTGGTCAAACAGCGGCGTCATCACCAGTTGCCGCGGCAGGCTGGCGGCAATGATCGGCAGCATGCCCTTGACTCGCGAAACGATGTCGAGCGTGGAGGTGCCGCCGGTTTTGTAGATGCTGAGCAGCACGCCGCGCTGGCCGTCCATGCGCACGATGTTGGTCTGGGGCGAAAAGCCGTCGCTCACGTAGGCCACATCGCGCAGGTAGATCGTCGCTCCGTTCACCGTCTTGATGGGAAGGCTGTTCAGTTCCGCAATGGTCTGCGGGCTGCTGTTCATCTCCACGTTGTACTCCGTGGAGCCCAGTTTGACGGTGCCGGAAGGCAAAACGAGATTCTGCGCATTGACGGCATCAATGACGTCTACCGGCGAGAGCCCCTTCGCCTGCAACGACGGAATGTCCAGATTCACCGCCACCAGCCGCTGCTTGCCGCCGTAGGGGAAAGTGATGGCCGCTCCCGGAACCGTGGCCATACGGTTGCGGATGAAGTTCTGTCCGTAGTCATTCAGTTGCTGTTCAGAGAGGCCTTCGCCGCGCAGGCCCAGTTGCAGGACCGGCACCGTGGACGCGGAGTAGATGATGATCAGCGGCGGATTCGTGCCCGGCGGCATTTGCCGGATTACCGTCTGCGAGATAGAGGTCACCTGCGACAGCGCTGTCTGGATGTTCGCCCCGGGCTGAAAGAAAACCTTGATGAAGGACCGGCCGACCACCGTCTGCGACTCGATGTGCTCGATGTTGTTTACGGTGGTAGTCAGCGAGCGCTCATAACTGGAAACGATGCGGTGCTCCATCTCCAGGGGAGACAGCCCGCTGTAGTTCCAGACAATGGTGATTACCGGAATGTTGATCTCCGGGAGGATGTCAATCGCGGTGCGCAGAAGGACGAAAGGGAAGATGAAGATAACGACCAGCGCCAATACGATAAACGTATAGGGCCGGTTCAGCGCGATTCGTACGATCCACATGGATAATTCGACACCCGCTCAACACCGCGTAAAGCGGAGTGTTTTGATTGTAATTAGGCCGCACGGAGCCCAATGTAAAGATTTGTAATCACCGCCCGTGCAGGC
>DASSQB010000401.1:0-4879 GCA_035702725.1 Terriglobales bacterium
AATCAGCGAGGTTTTGGCGGCGGTAAGCCACAGCTCCCAGATTTCGTTGCCCGCCTCGCCTTCCAGGTGTTTGGCGAAATCAACTTCCTCCGGCTTCACCTGCTCCGGTTCCAGGCCAGCCTTGCGGAAAATATTGCTGGCCCGCACTACGGCATATTGCGCGTAGGGGCCGGTGTCGCCCTCGAAGCTGAGCGCGTCCTTGAAGTCGAAGGCAATCACCGAATTCTTGGTGAACTTGAGCATGAAGTAGCGCAGCGCACCCATGGCGATCTGGCGCGCGATGGTGTGGCGCTCTTCCCCGCTCAGGTCGGGATGGCGGGCGTCCACTTCCTTGCGCGCCGAGGTGAGCAGCGCGTCCATCAGGTCGTCGGCCTTCACGCCGAAGCCGCGTCGGCCGGAAACTTCGATGTAAGCCTTGCCCCATTCGTCTTCGGAGAGCGTGTAGCCGAGTTCCTGGGCGCAGCGCGGGGTGAGAGCCACCATCTCGTAGGAAAAATGGGTGTAGTGGTCCGCCTGGGCGGTATAGCCCATGCCACGCAGCGCCTCCACCACGGTGTTCTGCGCCTCCGCCTGGCGGGCATCAATTACGTTGTAAATGGCGCTCACGTCGCCAAAGTGAGGGTGGCCGGACTCATTGTGCTGGTAGTCGCTGGAAACCCAGCACTGGTGCTGGTTGGGATAGCGATAGAACCGTTGGTAGCCGAAGTCGCGCCCCAGCAGGCCGAACTTCCACAGGTGGTAGGCGATGTCCTTGCCCACGTAGCCCACGGTGCCGTTGGAGCGCACAATCACCTTAGTGTCTTCATCGGGCTGGACGCCCTCCACCTCCGACAAGCGCGTTCGCAGCAGGCGCAACGCTTTCTCGCGATTTGCGCTCTGCGATTTTTCCTCCTTGCAATTCACTACCATACCGGTCGGCACGTGCGTGATCCGAACCCCGGAGTGGGCTTCTGACTCGCCGGGTGCGATGTAGGTATCTACCTTAAGGTCCTTAGGGTCGATCTCGCCGTCGGATTTGCCCGCACGCTTCATCACCCAGCAGCCGGCATTCTTGCCCTGGGTTTCGTAGTAGAGGACGCCGTGCTCCTTCAGCTTCTGGAACGCGGCTTCCCAGAAATGCAGGTGCAGGATTTCGCTCTCCCGAGGCAGGAAGTCGTACTCGATCTCCAGCCGCTCCATGGTCTCCAGGTGCAGCTTGATGATGGCGGTGGAGATGAGCTCGGCCATCTCCGCCAGTTCGTTGCCGCCCTGCTCAATGGCATGCAGCGCCCGGCCACGCGCCTCCAGGCTTTTCTTATCCTGCTCGTACCAGTGCGAGACGCGGGCGTAGAGGTCCCAGCAGTAGTAATCGAAGCGCGGCTTGGGGGCGGCGATGAGCGCCTGCACGTCCTTCGTGGTCTTCTTCTCCAGGTGCGTGAAGCCCACTACCACGTCGGCCACCTGCACGCCGGTGTTGTCAATGTAGTTCTGGATGTCTACCGTATTGCCGGCGGCCCGCAGCAGGCGGACAAACGTATCGCCGAGGATGGCATTGCGCAGGTGGCCGATGTGCGCCGCCTTGTTGGGGTTGATGCTGGTGTGCTCCACCAGAATCTTCCCTGATTGGAGTTCGGGCTCCAGCCCGCGGCCTTCCGCCAGCGCCCGCGCCACCTGCCCGCGGTCCACCCGCGCATTGATGTAGCCCGCCCCCGCCACTTCCAGCCTGGCAAAACCTTCGATCGGACCGATACCAGAGACGATCTCCTCAGCGATCTTTCGCGGGGCTTTACGCAGTTTTTTGGCTAATTCGAAGGCCAGGGGCAGGGCATATTCGCCCAATTCCACCCGCGGCGGCTGCTCAATAACGATGCTGGGGAGGTCCAGATCGTAGTAGCCGCGCAAAAAGGCCCGCACGTGCTCAGAAAGGCGTTGCTGGAGTTGTTTATACAAGTGAAGATGAGTCCGTAAATTGTTGAAGGAAAAAGCGATTATAGCAAACAGCCGCGTCCGCCTCGGTTTGACGACAACTGTGCCCTTCCCTATGATGAAGGTTTCGGTAATCTTCTCTATTTCCGACAGATAGCCATGCGCATTGCCTACCTTGACTGCTTCTCCGGCATCAGCGGCGACATGTTTTTGGGCGCGCTGGTGGACGCAGGGGTGCCTCCGGAGTTGCTGGAGAAAACCGTCGAGGCGCTAGGGGTGCGCGCCCGGTTGGAGATTTCGCGGGTGAATCGCAGCGGGATTTCAGCCCTTAAGGTGGATGTTTACTCCCATGGCGAGAAGGACTTGCCGCGCGAAGAGTTTGAAAAAAGCAGGAGCCAGGAGTCAGGAGTCGGGGGTCAGCGCTCGGCCCATGAGGGACATTCCCATCGTGATGAGCATGAACACCGCCATGCCGATGACCATGTGGGGGCGGAGCTTCGCTCCGCCCAGGACGGGGCAGAGCCCCGTCCCCACACAAGCAAGCCGCGGGCGGGGGTGCCCGCGTCACAAGAGCATATCCATGACCCGCATGAGCAGCATCGGCATGAGCATGGTCGAGGGCTGACGGAGATTCGGGAGATTATCCGAGTAGCCAAGGGGATCTCGGAGACAGCCAAGGGCACAGCAATCTCCGTTTTTGAGAATCTGGGGGCGGCCGAGGCAAAAATCCATGATGTGCCGGTAGAAAGCGTTCATTTCCATGAGGTGGGCGCGGTAGATGCGATGGTTGACATCTGCTGCGCCGCCGTCGGCGCTGAGGCCCTGCAAGTGGAGGAATGGATCTGCTCGCCGCTGAACGTGGGCAGCGGAACTGTGGTGTGTGCTCACGGAACGTTTCCCATTCCCGCCCCAGCCACCTTGGAGCTGCTGAAAGATGCGCCGGTGTACTCCTCTGGGCCACAAAAAGAGCTGGTAACACCCACGGGGGCGGCCATCGTAAAAACGCTGGCCACGCAATTCGCTTCATTTCCCAGCATGAAGGTGAAAGCCACCGGCTATGGCGCAGGTACACGCGATTTCCCCGGCTATCCCAACGTGCTACGGCTCACGGTAGGCGAATCGCAGGCCGAGGCACACGCAGCGGCGGAAGAAGCCATCGCCGTCCTCGAGGCCAGCATTGACGATTTGAACCCGCAGGTGTTCGGCTACGTGATGGACCGGGCACTGGCGGAGGGCGCGCTGGATGCCTTCGGCACTCCACTGCAGATGAAGAAAAACCGTCCCGGCATGCTGCTGACGGTGCTGGCCAAGCCGCATGATGCGGAGCGGCTGGCCAAGCTGATTTTCGCCGAGACTTCCACGCTGGGCGTGCGCATCCGGCATGAGCAGCGGCGGACGCTGGGGCGACGCTGGGTGAGCGTGCAGACGCGCTGGGGCGAGGTGCGCATGAAAGTGGCCAGCCTGAACGGCAGCATCACCAACTACGCCCCGGAGTATGAAGATTGCCGCAAGATCGCCGGCGAGCAGCACCTGCCGCTGAAGAGCGTGATGCAGGAGGCGATTCGCGTTTACCTGGCAGGCGCGGAACCCCATCAGCATGGCTAACAAGTTCTACATCACCACCCCGATTTACTACGTCAACGCGCGACCCCACATCGGACACGCCTATACCACGATTGTGTGCGACGCGCTGGCACGGCGGAACCGCATGCTGGGCAAGGACGTGTTCTTCCTGACCGGCACGGATGAGCACGGGGTTCACGTGGAGCGCGCCGCGCAGGCCGCAGGCAAGCCGGCGCAGCAGTGGGCGGACGAAGTTTCCTCCAGCTTCCGCCAGCTGTGGGACCTGCTGGGGCTGAGCTACAACAAGTTCATCCGCACCACCGATGCGGAGCACAAACGCGGCGTGCAGGAAATGTTCCGGCGGCTGCGAGACAACGGCTACATCTACAAGGGCAAGTACACCGGGCAGTACTGCGTATTCGACGAGCTTTACGTGGATTCGGCTGGTCCGGGAGCGCCGTGTCCGGAGTGTGGAAGGCCCACGGAAACGGTGAGTGAGGAGAATTATTTCTTCAAGCTCTCGGCGTTTGAGGAGAAGCTGCTCAAGGTCTACCGCGACCAGCCTGATTTCATACGGCCAGAAACAAGGAAGAACGAGGTAATGTCGTTTGTGCGCTCCGGCCTGCGCGACCTTTCAGTGACGCGCAGCACCTTCCGCTGGGGAGTGCCGGTGCCGGACGATCCCGGGCACGTGATTTACGTGTGGCTGGACGCGCTGAGCAACTACATCACCGCTATCGGCTTTGGCTCGCCCGATGCCGCCGACCAGCAGCGCTTCCAGCGCTACTGGCCCGCCGACGTGCACATGATCGGCAAGGAAATTGTGCGCTTCCACTGCGTGTATTGGCCGGCGTTTCTGATGGCGGCGGGGCTGCCGCTGCCAAAAACGATTATTGCCCACGGCTGGCTGCTGTTCGAGCACGACAAGATGTCGAAGTCGCGTGGTAACGTGGTGCGCGCCGAGACCATTGTGGAAGCGATGAGCCGCGACGCGCTGCGCTATTTTCTGCTGCGCGAGATCGTGTTCGGGCATGACGGTTCGTTTTCCTTCGACGCGCTGGTGCAGCGCTATAACGCTGACCTGGCGAATGACCTGGGCAACCTGGCAAGCCGCACGCTGACCATGATTACGCGCTACTTTGGCGGGCAGGTGCCGTATCCCTCGCCCACGGAGGCGCGCAAGCCGGCCGATGATGAGATTGCGGACATCGCCCGCCGCACCATCGGCGAGTTCAGTTCTCAGTTCGACAATTTTCAGTTCTCGCGCGCGCTGGAATCAGCATGGGCGCTGGTGGGAGCGGTGAACAAATACCTGGTGGAGAACGAGCCCTGGACGCTGGGCGAAAAGCAGGATGAGGTGAGCCGGGCGCGGTTGGGAACGATTCTTTACACCAGCGCCGAGGCGCTGCGC
>DASSQB010000402.1:0-3309 GCA_035702725.1 Terriglobales bacterium
CGGCGCAGCTCATAGCGCGCCCGGTCAGGCGGAAGCGGTTTGGCGGCGACCAACTGCGCGCCCATATCAACGGCGTCGGCAGCGCTGGTCTCACCATTGGTGATGGCCAGCAGCACCGAGCTTTTGTTGGGACGCGAGGCATGCGCCGCCCGCAGCAGGCTGGCGGCCTGGTAAACGTCATCGCAATCAATCGCCACCACGTCGAAGCGCCGCTCCTCCAGGGCGGCCAGGCCCGACTTGGCGTCACCGCGGAACTCCACCGCCGCACCCATCTCGGTGAGGATGCGGCGGAAGACTTCCTCCATCAGCGCATCGTGCGTGACTACCAGGTACTGCATAACCTGCACCGAAAAGGATATTAGGCGGGGTCGGGGGAGCGCGCAATTTACGGCTGTAACTTGCGGGCGGTAACGGAAGAGTGCCATGGCGCGGCGGCGAGAACCATTTCGGAACCGATTCCCGCGCCGGGCTGGATTGAGCCGCGTTAATTTCGCCGCTGTTAGTTGAGGTCGGCGAGCATGGCGGAAGTGAAGCCGCTGTCGAAATTATCCAGCAGCACCAGGGTGCGAACTTGTCCGGGGCTGAAAGTGAAACCGCCACAGCAAGGCTCAACCAAAGGGCGCGAAAAGTCATTCGATCTCCCTGGCACACGCCCGCGGTGCGCCGCGCAACGCAAGCGCGATTATTTTTGTATGTAAAGATGCCCGGCACATTTTTGTGCCGGAGGGAACTCACCGTGAATATCACGCGCGCAGCAGGCTTGTGTGTAATGTTGGGTAAAGACTTGTAAAGTTGTGTAAGCGGAACACTGACAATCTTTTGTAAACCGACCTTTGCCTCGCACCGTGCCGCACACAAATATGAAGAAGCAAAGCGTCGCGCTAGTTCGGGGCGCGAAGGTTGACGACCAGGCGGTAGGGATCGGGAGCGATCATGGCGGAGTAGACGCAATTGGGAGTGATTTCCAGCACGACACGGGTAACTCCGGGCCCGCGTTCGGCAACGCGAATCTTTTTTACAAAAGTTTGTTCCAGACCCACCTGAACGAGCCTTCCTTGAAGCTTCGCGGGCATACGCGTCTGTTGCAGGTCGAAGTAGACACGGTCGGGGCCAGTGATGCGGTGCGCATCAAAAAAAACCAGCGCGCCTAAATCCACAGTCACGGTCGTGGAGTTGTCGTCCGACCAGTAGTGGATGGCGCCCACGGTGGCCGGGCCCGTGGGAACCGCTGCCGGTTGAACAGGGCGCGCCGGTGATGAGGCAACCGGGTTCTGCAGGCGAACACTTTGCGCGTGGGCTCGCAGGGCGACGGTCTTGGCGGTCAGCACGAAGATGGCGGTAATGACCGCTGCCGCCACCAGGCTCAGCCGCAGCCATTCGCACCAGGCCCACAATTGAGCCTTTTTGCCGACTTCGGCAGCATCGCCGTGGAAGGCTTTGCCGGAAGGGTCGTCAGCGCCGAAGAGCAGGGCCGGTCCCGCCGGCGGCTTGGGGGCAGGCGGCGGACAGAGTTCGGGCCGAGGCCGCAGATTGCGCGGTTTGGGAACGGCCGACGACGCATGCCGAGGACGACGCTTCATGCCTTCCTTTCCCCGACAGGAAAGGTTGAGGTAATTCGTTTGGTTAAGCTGCTAAATTGCGGGGTCAGTGGGAACCGATGTTCCGGGTATTATAACCAACCCCACGTGGTGGGGAGTGTGAAAAGTTTTGCGGCTGGAGCTGCCGGCTGGCTGCGGCGAGAAGGGCCGTGGGACAGAGTAAAGCAGCGAGATGGTTATGTACTATTAATAGAACATAGGCAAGGATTGGGGTGCCGATAAACGATGAGCTTCCCTGCTGCCATCCCGTTCTGCCTGGTGCTTCTATGGTCTGCACAATTCTCGCAAAGCAGGTGCTTCACTTCGCTCAGCATGACAATTCCTGTAACCTGCGGTTGCGGGGAAGACCAGAACCCAGGGCTGCTTTGGCCTAAGTTGTTACCGCCAAAGGCTGGGCACGCGCAAAAGATTGCAGCATTATTTGACATGTCCCCGGGGTAGGTTCAGATTAACTGGCTACCTCGACGGAGGTGAGATGCCGATGGCAAAATTTGACGGCCGCCAATGCCTGGCTTACGGGCGGCGAGTAGTGCGGCTGACCTATGCCGGAGTGAGATCGAAGCACACCAGCCAACTGGCCGCCGGGCTGTCGTACTACTTCATCCTTTCCCTGTTCCCCCTGCTGATCGCATTTGCGGCGGGGCTGGCGCTGGTGCCTTTGCCGCACTTGTTCGACCAGATTCTGATGCTGATGGGCAGGTTCATCCCTGCCGACAGCATGGGCCTGGTGCGGGGTGTACTGCGCGACGTAATCAGCCCGCACGGCGGAAGCATCCTCTCGGTGGGTATTGTGCTGACCATCTGGGCGGCCTCGGGCGGGGTGGCAGCGCTGGTAGAGGCGGTGAACGTAGCCTACAACCTGGACGACAGGCGCAGCTTCGTGCGCAAGCGGTTGCTTGCCATTGGGCTGATGTTTGCCGTGGGAACGCTGGCCATCTTAGCTCTGGCGCTGATGGTGGTAGGTCCGGGCTTCGGGCGATGGCTGGCGGGTAAGGCCGGGCTGGGCGGCGTGTTCGTTGCCCTGTGGCCGTACTTGCGGTGGGCGCTCTCCATCGCGTGTGCCGTGCTTTCCATTGAGCTGATCTACATGTGGGCGCCGAGTGTGCGGCGTCGGTTCCGCTCTACCTTGCCGGGAGCGGTCATTGCGCTGGTCACCTGGCTGGTGCTCTCCAGCGGGCTGGGCCTGTACCTGAGAAATTTCGGAAAGCTGAACAAGACATACGGGACTTTGGCGGCAGCGGTTGCCCTGCTGCTCTGGCTCTACTGGACCGCGTTCTCCATCCTGATAGGAGCGCAGTTCAACGCGGAGACGATGCGAAAGGAAGAGGCGGCCGCGCCAGCCCAGGAGGAGACCAGCACGGCGGCGCAGGAGCGGCCGGCTACGCACCCCGCGACCGCCGCTTAGCAGCAGAAGCGGTCAGGTGGGTTCGATGTTTTCGAACCTGGAGTCCACGGTCGGGCCGCGCAGTTCCAGAATCTCGCTGGGCGCCTTGAAGCCATGGCGCATATATAAGGTACGGCTGCGGGGCGAGGGCCACAGGATCACCGCATCCACTTCTTTCTGTTTGAGCCACTCCAAAGCCTGCTGCAGCAATCTGCTGCCGACACCGCCCCGGCACTCGGGCCGCACGTAAAGGTTGCTGATGTAGCCGTGCTGCTCCGGCGCGCCGTTACAGTTGGGAATTTTTTCGATCAGCTGCAGCCAGAGTTG
>DASSQB010000403.1:0-8832 GCA_035702725.1 Terriglobales bacterium
TGATTGTGATTTCGCCCTTCGCCAAGAAAAATTACGTGTCGCACACGGTCATGGACTACACTGCGATCCTCAAGCTCATAGAGACCCGGTTTAACCTTCCGAGCCTTACCTCTCGGGATGCTGCTCAGCCCGATATGGCGGAGTTCTTCGATTTCACGAACCTTCCTTGGGCTACGCCTCCCACCCCTCCCAAACAATTTCAGACTATGAGTTGCGTACTGGAGGCCCTAAGCGCTATTACCATCTCACCTAATCCCGCTCCCGCTGGCGGACCGGCGACCGTCACATTGAGCCTGGCAAAGAGCGCGATTCAGAACACAACCGTTTATCTCTCAAGCAGCCCCGCCGGGGTCGTGCCCTCCAGCGCCCTCATCCCCAA
Organism: Terriglobales bacterium; assembly: GCA_035702725.1. GTDB lineage: Bacteria > Acidobacteriota > Terriglobia > Terriglobales > Acidobacteriaceae > JAICWP01. Next base: position 380 of record DASSQB010000403.1, read on the forward strand.
CGGCGCCTCCTCCACTACCTTGAACATCGCTGTCCCCACCGGCACTAGCTCGCTGACCGTCACCGGTTACATAGGCGGGATTCCGTTAAGCGCCACCGTGCCTGTGCAATGATGCTGAGATACTCATAAGATTTTTGAGCTTTGTCCGCTCGGGCTGAGTTCTAACCTTGGAGCGACGCAGGAGGTCAGGGGCGCCCGCCTTCCTCCGGCCGCAACGCTTGCACGGGAGGCATGACGGACTGCGAGGATGGCAGTATAGATTGTCGTGCTGACCAGCGAAATTCCGCTTCTTGTACCTGCCGCGAGGTCATGATCTGCCGCAGTTTTGACAAATCCCGTTTGCTGGCCTTGTCGCCTGCGGCAATAGCACGCCGAAACCAGCTGTAGGCTTCTTCATAATCTAACCGTCCTCCGCGGCCGGTTGCATAAATGTAGCCCAGGTTCCTCGCCGCGCGAATGTCACCCTGTTCCGCGGCTTTGCGATACCACTTCACCGCCTGTTCATAATCCCGAGGCACACCCTCGCCCGCGTAGTAGAGCTGCGCCAAGCCGGCTTCGGCTATCACATTGCCCTGGGCGGCAGCAGCGGCATACCACTTGGCCGCCTGCTGGCTATCGGCGGCGACGCCCGTCCCACTCTCATACATGTAACCCAAGTTTGCCTCTGCTTCCGGCACTCCCTGCAGGGCAGCCGCATTCGTCCATCTCGCCGCCTCCTTAGAGTCCTTCCGCCCTAGCGCGCCGGTAAAATATGCAGATCCCAGGCTGGTTTGTGCCACTGCATCACCTTGTTCCGCCGCTGCCTGAAACCAACGCAGGGCTGCCTTGTTGTCTTGTGGCACGCCTAGTCCGTGCTGATAAAGGATAGCCAGCTCACGCTGTGCCAGGCCGTAACCCCGCTCCGCTGGCTGACGGAAAAGGTTCGCCGCCGTGGCATAGTCCTGCTTCACGCCCTTGCCGTCGCGGTAGAAGGTGGCCAAATTGAACTGCGCCGCCGGGAACCCCTGCGCCGCTGCCCGCTGATACCATTTCCGCGCTTCGGCTAAATCCTGTTTGAGGCCGAGTCCGTTGGAGTACATGAAACCAAGGTTGGTTTGCCCATCCGGATTGTTTTGCTCGGCTGCCACCCGGTACCACTTCACCGCCTCGGCATCGCCTTGGACAACACCCTTGCCATGCTGATACAAATAGCCCAGATCATTGGCGGCGCGGGCAATACGCTGATCCGCCGCCCGGCGCAGCCATTTTCCGGCTTCCGCATCGTTCTGCTCCACCGCAAAACCGTCTTCATAAGCAATGCCCAGCACGCACTGGGCTCGGGGATCGCCCGCACCTGCGCGTGCGGTCAGCGGGACGACCTGCTCCACTGTCAAGGCGCGTGCCTGCCGCTGATACTCGTCATCAGGCAGGTTCAGATTCGCGCCCCATGCCACAGAAACCGTGAAAAGAACGGTTACCACCCACACTCTTCGAGTTGACACGAGTCCCCCAAGCATCCGCCGCACGCCGGCATCATCCCTTTTCACAGAAACTAAAAGGGCCAGTTCCCAGGTATCGTGACGCCGGTGTATCTCGCGAAGGGCATTTACCGGCATTGGACGAATGCTGGCGGGAATGGTTTGAGAGATTCTGGAGGATTACAGAAATATTACAACTCCCACCCGCAGAACCGATGTGTGTAGTTGTGTTTTGAGAACATACCTTTGCCTTCGTGTGTGGTGATTTCGGCAAAGCTAAACACGGATGGCTGAATTGTTAAAGCGCGCTTCTTTGCGTCGCCCGCCTTTCGTTGTCTGTTCAACAACATTACAAACGTTATGTTGTCTCCCCTGATTAGCTGCTGAATTCCATATTGCGCAGGTTCAATAATTCATATCCCACCAACATTCCGAAGCTAGAGTACGCTTGCCCAACCCTGCAAGTCGCTCGTTAACATAGCCCACTTACTTGCCTGCCTTGCTCTCGGCGGATGGACAGAAGATTGCAAATCCTCACCAACTACATACTGTCAGCTAGAAATCACAGTTGGAGGTGTTATGCCCAGCAAGGTAGCTAAACATTTGTTCGCAGTGATTGTCTTCGCTGCGATTGCCGCCACCATCGCTCTCGGACAGGGGATTGTCACTGGATCTATATCGGGTACGGTGGCGGATGCGAGCGGGGCTGTGGTTGCAGGTGCAACTGTAAGCGCCGTTCAGATCGAAACCAATCGCTCGTTCACCGGCGCCAGTTCTGGTGCTGGTGTAATCTCCCTGCCGTCCCTGCCGCCGGGAACTTATAACGTTACCATCACGGCTAAAGCTTTCGCCGAGTATCGTGCAAGTGGCGTAGTTGTGCAGGTGGCCAAAGACACCTCCTTAGGCACCGTCCGGCTCCAGGTCGGGAAGACTTCAGAAACTGTCACGGTTGAAGGCACAGCTCCGCTGGTAGAAAACACTACCGACCAGGTTTCCGCTAATTTCGAAACCAAGCAAATCACCAGCATTCCCCTGGGCAGCACCTACGATTCCTTTGCCCTTTTTGCTCCTGGAGTTGCCACCGCGGGCAGCACCGGCTTCAGCAACAACAACGGAGCTGAAATCTCCGTTAATGGGGAGCGCTCCCGTTCCAACAATTTCCAGTTGGACGGCCAGAACAATAACGACAACACCATCGGCGGCCCCTCCATATTTTTCAGCAACCAGGACAGCATTGCCGAACTGCAGATCATCAGCAACTACGACGCTGAGTACGGCCGCAATTTGGGCTCGGTGGTTAACTACATCACCAAGGCGGGAACTAATGCCTTCCACGGCACCGCCTACGAGTTCCATCAGAACTCCGCCTTCGATTCGCTGGCCAACCAGGAAAAGTCTCCAGATTTCACTGGGCCAAACGGAAACTTCTTCTGTGCTCCTGGGCAAACTTCCAATTCCGCCAATCCCTGCGACAAACCCTCAGTCTCCAAGTTCATTGACAACCGGTTTGGCGGCACCATGGGCGGCCCCATCAAGAAAGATAAGATCTGGTTCTTTGGCTCAGGCAATTTCGAACGGCAACGTGTTGCAGGCTCTCCCAGCGCCTCCACACCTGCTACCACGCCGACCCCCAACGGCATTAAGGAACTGCAGGCTGCCTTCCCCAACAATCCCGCAGTTGCAGCCCTGGCTCAGTTCGGGCCTGCCGCGGCAAAGGCGGGTAATCCCACCTTCGGGAATATCCAGACCCGGATGGTTACGGACGGGACGACAAGTGTCCCCGTAGAGTTTGGTTCTATCACTCGTTTCCTGCCTTCCATCTTCAACGATTACGAGGCGACCGGACGCGTGGATTTCCAGATCACTTCGAAAGATCGCCTCTTTGCTCGCTACATCTTTCAACAGGACATCAACACCAATCAGCAGTTTGACGGAGCTCTGCCAGCTGCCGGCGGCGATTTCGTGGACGTCCCCGCGCGCTCCCAGCAGATCGGCCTCGACTACACTCGAACTGTCACCGACAACTTTCTCAACCAGCTGCGTTTCAGCTATTCCCGGGCCGGCCTCGGGTTTGAAGGGGGCGCATTTCCCAACTGCACGCGAGCCAACTTTGCTTCCTGTCCGCCGCAGGTGTTTCTGGATGCGTCCAACGATGTGCCCTTCGGTGTGAATGAAGCTTTCCCGCAAGGACGTACTATCAACGTCTACCAGGTGCAGGACAACGCTTCCTGGGTTCACGGCCGGCACGTGATAAAGTATGGCGGCGAATACGAGAAGCAGCGCTCCCCCAACGTCGGCTTGTTCGGCGCCAACGGGTTCTTCGAATACCCCGATTTCAACGCCCTTCTGCAGAACGCATCCGAATTTACCTCGGTCGCGTACGGACCGCCAGTTCTGCGCTTCAAGGAAAACGACGTAGGCTTGTACTTCCAGGATGACTGGAGGATCAAAGACAATCTCACTCTAAACCTGGGATTGCGTTGGGACTGGTACCAGCAGGCCACCAATCTACTGCACGACCTGAGCGTCGCCCAGCAGACCGGTCCCGCTCCTCTGTGGGATACCGCGCTGCCGCTGAGCCGCACCACCGTTCCCCAGGAGCCCAACCACTACCGTAACTTCGGACCTGTCGTGGGATTCGCCTGGACACCGCGGATCCTGCACCGCCTCTTTGGGAACGACGACACCGTTATCCGCGGCGGATTCCGCATGGCGTACGATTTCGCCTTCTACAACCTGGCCACTAATGTGGGCGGATCAGCCCCGTTTGTGAATCTCGCCAACTTTACCACCGGGTCCATTCCTGGCCTGCCCAACGTAACTGACTTCACTGGGGCCAACGTCGCCGGCGCGCTGTTCCCGCTGGCTCCTAAGGGAGATCCCGGATTTGCGGCTCAGACTGTGCTGGACCCGAACTTCCGCAACCCCTATTCGGAGCAGTGGAATCTGGGCATTCAGCGCCGCGTCGGCCGGAAAATTGCTGCCGAGGTGCGCTACGTTGGCAATCACACACTCCACAACTATCAGACCATGAATGGCAATCCGGCGCTGCAGCCTCTCATTGATGCGGGCTTCGGCAATGTGATTCCTGCGGGCCTTACCCCCTGCAACGCTACCACGCAGCCGGGCTTCGCTGCCGGCTACGCCGATTGCACACGCCAAACCGTGCTGGAGTATGCCAACACCGCGTTCTCCTTTTATCACGGTCTGCAGAACGAGTTGCGCATACAGAATTGGCATGGCTTTACCGGGCAGGTGTCTTACACCTTCAGTAAGACCATAGACAATGCCACCGAGGTGTTCTCCACCGGCACCGGCGGCAACACCAACTCCTTCGCTCAGAACCCGTTTAACACAGGCGCCGGGGAGCGCGCGCTCAGCGGCCTGGATTATCCCCACGTTGTCGGCGTGCTCTGGACTTACGACCTGCCCTTCGCCAAAGGTCAACACGGTCTCCTGGGGCACGTTGCCGGAGGATGGCAGATCAACAGCACCTATCGCTACACCAGCGGCCAGCCCTACACTGTGGTGGAGAGCCGGGTAAGCGGTTCGCTCTGCGATCCAACCGACTGGACGCAGTCCTCCCGCGATGCCTGCCGTCCCATCATCTCTAACCCTGCTGCCCCGTTCACTTCTGTGGGCCAGTGCACCAGCGCCACCGCGCCCAACTGCGGCTTGGTGGACCTGGTTACCGGCAATCCCCTGGCTCTGAACCAGGCTCACTGGATCATCAACGATCCTACTGCCGCTCATTTCTTCGGCTCACCTTTCCTTGGGGTGGGACGGAACACGGAGCGCGGACAGCCCATCAGCACAGCCAACTTGGGGGTCTTCAAGAACACCAAGGTGAACGAGCGCTTGACGGTGCAATTCCAGGCAGAAGCCTTCAACGTGCTCAACAATCAGTGGCTGGGCGTCCCCAACCCGCGGGTGAACCGTGTCACTACCGGAGCCTTCGGCAGCACGCAATTCAACCAGAACGGAGGCGACACCTTTGCCGGCAACATCGTTACCGACGGCATTGGCCGCCGCCGTCTGCAGTTCGGCCTTAAGTTGATTTTCTGAACTGCTAAAACGAGAGCTTGGGGACCACCTTCGGGTGGTCCCTTTTCTTTTGCCTCTTGTGCGCTCCGCCCGCGAGCCGAAGGGGTCCCTTCTTGCTGCTGTCACATGGCAGAATGTAGGCTGTACGGCTGCCAGCCATCTTAGGATGGAGGCAAGTCGGCACAACCTATGCCCGAATGCGCCGCCGTTGCTGACTTCAAAAACATCATCGAACGAAACCGCGGCGGTGAGCCCGTGGGGACCTATGCTGTCTGTTCATCTCATCCCTGGGTCCTGGAATCAGCCATTCGCCAGGCGGTGGAAGACGGTTCCCTGCTGCACCTTGAGTCCACCTCCAGCCAGGTGAATCAATTTGGCGGATACAGCGGCCAAACACCCCGCCAGTTTGCTGAAACAGTATGGCAAGCCGCCAGGAAAGCAGGCCTGCCCGCGGAAAGGGTTCTGTTGGGGGCAGACCATCTGGGACCGTACCCGTGGCGAGGGGAAAGCCCCGACTCTGCCATGGAGAAGGCCTGCGAACTAGCTAGCGAATGCGTGCTGGCCGGCTACCAGAAGGTTCATCTCGACGCCAGCATGTCGTGCGGCGGCGATCCGACCCCCCTGGAGCAGGGAACCATTGCGGAACGTGCTGCAATTCTCTGCACTGCTGCCGAACATGCTGCACGGCAGTTGCCGCCGGGGTCAGCGGCTCCGGTTTATGTGATCGGCACCGAGGTTCCTACCCCCGGCGGAGAGGTCGGGCCCGGCCAACCGCCTGCGGTGACCACCACCGAAGATATGGAAAGCACGCTCGCATTTTTCGAAAGCGCATTTGGCAAGCACGGGCTGTCAGCGGCTTGGGAGCGTGTGGTCGGATTGGTAGTGCAGCCGGGAGTGGAGTTCGGCGACGCGATGGTGTGGGATTACGATCCCCAGAAAGCCCAGGCTCTTTCTGCCGCGCTCCCCAGCCGCCCCAAACTGGTCTACGAGGCCCATTCCACTGACTACCAGCGACCGAGCGCGCTAGCACGAATGGTGAAAGATCATTTCGCCATCCTTAAGGTCGGACCCGCGCTTACTTTTGCCTTTCGTGAAGCCGTGTTCGCCTTGAGCGCTATGGAGCGCGAGCTACTCGGCTCAGGGCCAGCGACTCGCCTCTCGCGCGTGCGCGAAGAATTGGAGGCGGCCATGCTGCGCAACCCCATCTATTGGCAGCCCTACTATCACGGGGACCCAATTGAGCTCAAGTTGGCTCGGGCTTTCAGCCTTAGCGACCGCTGCCGCTACTACTGGCACGAGGCTGCGGTACAGAAAGAGCTCGATCATTTACTGGCAAATCTCGCCGGCTGCAGCATCGCGCTGGGTTTGTTGAGTCAATATCTGCCTCTGGAATGCGAAGCGGCCCGCCGTGGTGCCCTGAAAGCCGAACCCAGCGCTCTTATCCACCACCATATACAGGCGGTACTCGAGACCTATGCGACAGCGTGCGGCCCGGCAAATCTTCTTCTTCCTGGGTGATCTTCCCGGATGTGCTCAGCAGCAGCGCGGCCGTGGCTTCGCGCCCATCCGTTGCCGCAGGAAGTCTCGATAGCTGGAGCGTGACGCTGGCTGGCGGGTCCGCTGCAGGAAGCGGCGATAAGCCGCCTCGTCGAAGATCTCGCGCAATGCCGCCATGAAGGTAGCGCCGGCCTCCTGCAGCTTCTTCATGACGCCTCCTCCGAAGCGAAGCGCGTCGGCACAAACGGAGCCTCGTGGACACGGGCCACCTTGCGTCCCGAGAGCACACGCAACCACTCCAGTGCCGATTCCAGCACGATCAGAACCACCAGCACGACCAGAACCGCCGTCACTACCGCATCCACCCGGTCATTGAATATGAGCCGAGCGGTCTCAGCGGTGCGTACCGGCGCCACCGTGAGCTCGCGGGCGTGGGCCAGAAAGCCGATGCGCGGGTTTGGGTTGAGAATCTTCTGCCATGAGGCCGTGAAGGTCACCGCCACCAGCCAAGTCAAAGGAATCAAGGTAACCGGCGAGTAACGTGCCCTCCCCATCTTGATCAGGATGGTGGTGGCGACACACAAAGCCACGGTGGCCAGCAACTGGTTGGCAGTCCCAAACAGCGGCCACAGCGAGTTGATGCCACCCAGCGGATCGCGCACACCCTGCCAGAGAAAGTAGCCCCAGGCCGCAACGATGAGCCCGCTATTAAACAGAACGCTGGGATACCAACTGGTGCGGCCTAGTGGCTTCCATACGTGCCCGAGCGCTTCCTGAAACATAAAGCGCCCAACCCGGGTGCCGGCATCGAGAATACTCAGAATGAAGAGCGCTTCGAACATGATGGCGAAGTGGTACCAGATGGCCATCAGCAGCCGGCTACCCAGGCTGTGGGCGAAGATGTGGGCCATTCCCACGGCAAACGCGGGTGCGCCTCCCGTGCGGTTGAACAGGGTCTGCTCGCCAACCTCCCGCGCCAGGGCAGCCATCTCGGCGGCGGTCACATGAAATCCCCAGGAGGAAATGGTGGCCGCAGCCGTGGCGGGCGCGCTCCCCACCACTCCGGCGGGGCTGCTGATGGCAAAATAAACGCCCGGCTGCAGCACGCACGCCGCAATGGTCGCCATGATCGCAACAAAGGACTCCGCCGCCATGCCTCCATAGCCCACCAGGCGCGTTTCGGTTTCCCGGCTGACCAGCTTGGGCGTAGTGCCACTGGCAATCAGGGAGTGGAAGCCGCTGACGGCGCCGCAGGCAATGGTGATAAAGGCGAAGGGAAATATCTTTCCCGCCAGCACGGGACCAGTGCCGTCCACGAACCTTGTCAGCGCCGGCATGTGCAGCGTTGGCCGCAACGCGATGATTCCGAGCGCCAGCACCGCAATTGTTCCCAGTTTCACGAAGGTGCTCAGATAATCCCGCGGAGCCAGCAGCAACCACACCGGCAAGGCGGAA
>DASSQB010000404.1:0-7661 GCA_035702725.1 Terriglobales bacterium
ATGGCGGCGTACCGGCACGACAGCTTTAACCTGACCGGGCAGGCCAATCCCGAGCGTCTGCGGGGCGAGATGGCTTCTGCGACTGTTTTCCCCCTGCTCGGAATCAAGCCCATCATAGGCCGCACCTTCACGGAAGACGAAGACCGTCGTGGCGCGGCGCCGGTGGTGGTCCTTACGTCCAAGTTCTGGAAAACGCGCTTTGGCGGCAAGTCAAACGTTCTCGGCAACAGCATCACGCTTAGCGAAAAGCTTTACACCGTTATCGGCGTGGTCCCGAGCGACGACGTCGCCTTCGACAGAGTCTCAGTTGTGGTTCCCATCGGTCAGTGGACCGAGCCGCTGTTCTGGGACCGCGGTGTGGGCATGGGGATGCGCGTGGTCGGACGTCTCAAGGCCGGCGTCTCGCAAGCGCAGGCGCAATCGGAACTGGACAGCATCGCCGCCGGGCTGGCGCGCGAATTCCCCAAGGAAGACAAGAACCGCGGCATTTATTCCATCTCGATGCGCGAGGACATGGTAGGCGATGTGCGCACGCCCTTGCTGGTGCTGCTGGCGGCGGTGGGGTTCGTGCTGCTGATTGCCTGCGCGAATGTTGCCAATCTGTTGCTGGCACGCTCCAGCGCGCGCCGCCGCGAATTTGCCGTGCGCGGCGCCCTTGGCGCCAGTCCGGTCCGCATCATGCGCCAGTTGCTGACCGAGGGACTGTTGCTGGCCCTGGTGGGCGGGGCTTTGGGCCTCGCCGTTGCGTTTTTGCTGAACGGGCTGTTTGTCTCCCGCTTGGCTGACGTCCTGCCCCGGGCCGATCAGGTTCATCTGGATTCCGCAGTGCTGGCATTTACGGCGCTTATCTCCATTATCGCCAGTCTGCTCTTTGGCGTTACCCCGGCGCTGCAAAGCTCGCGCGCTGATCTGAATGAAACTCTTAAGGAAGCCGGCCGCGGTACCACACGCCGCCACGGGTTGCAGCGCACGCTGGTGGTGGTGGAAGTAGCGCTGGGGCTGGTGCTGGCCGCCTCCGCCGGCCTGATGATCCGCACCATGTCACGCCTGTGGAGCGTGAATCCCGGCTTTGATGCCAGCCATGTATTGACCTTCAGCGTCGCCGGTTCGCCGGCGGTGCATGGCACGCCGGCCGAAATTCGCAACGGCTTTGCCGCAACCATGCAGCAGTTGAGTTCCATTCCCGGGGTCAAGGCTGTGAGCGTTGTTTTTGGCAGTCTGCCCATGAACGGCGACTCCGAGCTGCCCTACTGGGTGGAAGGCCGTCCCAAGCCGGCGGAGCAAAGCCAGATGGATATGGCACTTTTCTATGGCATAGACTCCGGCTACTTCAGCGCCATGCGGATTCCGCTGCTGCGCGGGCGTTATCTGACGCCGCAGGATAACGAGCACACCGCCTGCGCGGTGGACATTGATGAGGATTTGGCGCGCAAGGCATTTCCCGGCCAGGACCCGCTTGGTCAGCACCTCAATTTCGACCTGGTCCGCATGCAATGCGAGGTGGTGGGCATTGTTGGCCATATCAAGCATTGGGGTCTGGACGCGGATGCCACTTCCAAAATTCACTCGCAGATGTACATTCCTTTCCGCCAGTTTCCGGACAGCGTGATGGATCTCGCGTCGAAGGATTCCGCATACGTCCTGCGCGCAGCCGGCGATCCCTACTCCGAAGTGCCAGCGGTTAAACGGGTCATCGGCGGCATTAATGGAAACATGGTTATGTACGACCAGGAAAGCATGCAGGACCTGATCAACGATTCGCTGGCGGCGCGACGGTTCACGCGCCTGCTGCTGGGAGTATTTGCCGGGCTGGCTCTGGCGCTCGCCGCGATCGGCATCTACGGCGTGATTTCTTACGCGGTGACACAGAACACACATGAAATCGGGCTGCGCATGGCCCTGGGCGCCAGCCGGTGGAAAGTGCTGGGCATGGTTCTGAGCAATGCGATGCGACTGGCGCTGGGCGGCATCGCCGTAGGCGCGGTGACGGCGCTGGCGGCCACACGGGCGTTAAAAGGGCTGCTGTTCGACGTCAGCGCCTCCGATCCCATCACTTTTGGCGCGGTGGCGCTGGTGCTGGCGGCGGTCACCCTTATCGCCAGCTACATACCGGCTTGGCGCGCGGCCCGGGTGGATCCCATGGTGGCGCTGCGGTACGAGTAAGCGTGGGAGGGGCTCCCCCCCCGCCCTGCGCGGGGCAGAGCCCCGCGCGCACACAGGTTCGAGGAAAGATGGAAGCCCTGCTGCAGGACGTCCGCTATGGGGCGCGCATGCTGCGCAAGTCGCCGGGGTTTACCGCGGTGGCGGTGATAACGCTGGCTCTCGGCATCGGCGCCAACACTGTGACCTTCAGCAGTATTAACGGCATGCTGCTGCGACCGTTTCTGTTTCCGCAACTCAATCGCATAGTGAACATCTGGGAGACCGCGCCCAGGCAGAACATCCATCGGGCCAGCGCCGCAGCGGCCAATTTCCGCGATTGGCAGGAACAGAGCCGCAGTTTTCAGCAGTTGGCAGCCATGCGCAGTTGGAACGCCAACATGACCGGCGCCGGCCCGCCGGAGCGGGTGGAAGGCCACCAGGTTACGGCTGATTTCTTCCACCTTCTGGGAATGCCGGCGGCGTTTGGGCGAACGCTCGGCGTGGAGGACTTCAAGCCTGGCCGCGTTCCCGTGGTTGTGCTCAGCCAGGGATTCTGGGAGCAGCGCCTGGGAGCAAACCAGGGATTGCTGGGCAGAACTCTGGAATTCGACGGCCAGGCGCGCACGGTGGTGGGCATCATGCCGCGGGATTTCGATTTTCCTCCTGGAGCGCAGGCGTGGGCGCCTCTGCTCCTGAGCGGCGCGGAGGAGGCGGATCGCAACGATCACTACCTGCAAGTGCTGGGCCGGCTCAAGCCGGGCGTTTCCCAGGCGCAGGCGGAAGATGACCTGGCGGCGATTGCGGCGCGCGAAGGCAGGGAATTCCCGCAGACCAACGCGGGGCACAGCGTGCGCCTGGTCGGCATGGTGGAGGATCTTACTCAGGGCTCACTCAAATTCCTTATGGTGCTGCTGGGGGCGGCCATCTTTGTGCTGCTGCTGGCCTGCGCCAACGTTGCCAATCTGCAACTGGCGCGGGCGACGGCCCGCGGCAAGGAAGTGGCCCTGCGCACGGCGCTGGGCGCCAGCCGTGGGCGCATTGTCCAGAATCTGCTGGCGGAGAGCGTGCTGCTGGCCGCGCTGGGCGCGGGAGCGGGGTTGCTGATTTCGAGTTGGTGGCTGCCGTTACTCATGCACAGCGTGCCACCTTTCATCATCGAGCACGTACCCGGGCTGAAGCATATCCAGTTGGATTACCGCGTTCTGATGTTCACCCTGCTGCTAGGGGGATTGGCCGGCGTGCTCAGCGGGCTGGCGCCGGCGCTGCAGGTGGCGCGGCCCGACCTGAACGAAGCTCTGAAAGAAGGCGCGCGGGGAGGGAGCAGCGCACCGGGACGGCATCGCCTGCGCGCGCTGCTGGTGGTCTCAGAAGTGGCCTTGGCCATAGTCCTGTTAGTGGGCGCCGGGCTGATGGTAAAGGGCTTCCGCGCGCTCATGGAACGGGACCAGGGATTCGATCGCGCCAGCGTGCTGACCTTCCACATCACGCTTCCGGCAGCCAGGTACGACGGCAAGCCGCGGATGCGCGAGTTCTTTCGGCAGGTGATGGAGCGAATCCAGGGGCTGCCGGGAGTGGAATCGGCGGCCGTGGTAAACAGCTTGCCTTCCGACTGGAATTGGGACCGCACCCGCGTCACGGTCGAAGGGCAAGCCCCGCCGGCGCCGGGAGAGATGAGGCTGGCCATCTCGCAGGTGATCAGCCCCGATTTCTTCCGTACCTTCCGCATTCCCCTGCGTGAGGGCCGGCAGTTCACTTTGCAGGACGGAGTGGAGGCGCAGCCCGTGGTGATCATCACCCAGAGCATGGCGCAGCGTTACTGGCCGGGGCAGGATCCACTGGGCAAGCGGGTGCGCCTGGGCGATGACCCCAGCGACCCGTGGCGGACGGTGGTCGGGGTTTCAGGCGACATCCTGCGCTCATCGTTCGAAACCGAACGTGAGCCAACGGCCTACGTTCCTTTTGCCCAAGCACCGCAGGCAGCGATGGCTATTGCTATGCGCACCACGCGCAACCCCATGGCGCTGGCGGCGGCGGCGCGCGCCCAGGTGCAGGCTGTGGACCGCAACCAGCCGGTTTATGACATTCGCACCTTGCAGCAGTTGGTCTCCGACAACGTGAGCGGGGTGGAGTCATCCGCGCGCCTGATGGTGACTTTCGGTTTCATTGCCTTATTGCTGGCGGCGGCGGGAATTTACGCAGTTATGGCTTACCTGGTGGCGCAGCGCACGCACGAGATTGGTGTGCGCATGGCGCTGGGGGCTAGGCCGGTAGATGTACTGCGCCTGATGGTGCAGCACGCCGTGACTCTGACAATTTTAGGGCTGGGGATCGGGATTCCGGTGGCGTTGTTGATGGCGCGGCTGCTTTCCAGCTTTTTGTTTGGCGTGGTGAGCGTGGATGTGACGGTATTCATGATCTGCACCGCGGTACTAGCGCTGGTTGCCGGGCTGGCGGGATATGTGCCGGCGCGGCGTGCCAGCAGGGTGGATCCCATGGTGGCACTGCGGTACGAGTAAGTGTGGGGACGGGGCTCCGCCCCGTCCTGCGCGGGGCAGAGCCTCGCGCCCACACAGGATTAGGCGGCAAGATGCCGGCGCGACGAGGGCCGTGAGGACACTTGGGTGAGTAAGAACCGCGGTTGCGGAAACGGAAATGTGAGGAGCTGATCAATGATTCAGTTGCGGAATGTGGAACGCACTTACAAAACCGGGCCGGGCGTCACTTATGTGCTGCGGCGCGTCAACGTGGACATCCATCCGGGCGAGTTCGTCACCATCATGGGGCCCTCGGGGGCAGGGAAGACCACGCTGCTCAGCATACTGGGCATGCTGGACGACTCCTGGGCAGGCGAGTACTACTTCTTCGATCACGCCGTGCACAAGCTCGACCGCAAGAAACGGGCGGACCTGAACCGGCAGTACATCGGCTTTGTTTTTCAGAGCTACCACCTGCTGGATAACCTGACGGTTTACGAAAATCTGGACGTGCCGCTTTCCTACCGCAATATCTCGCGGCAACAGCGCGCCTCCATGGTGGCGGAGGCCTTGGACCGGTTCCAGATCGTGGGCAAAAAGGACCTTTATCCCAGCCAGCTTTCTGGCGGGCAGCAGCAACTGGTGGGCGTGGCTCGGGCGGTCGTAGGGAATCCCAAGCTGATTTTGGCCGATGAGCCCACCGGCAACCTGCACTCCAGCCAAGCCAAGGAGATCATGGAGCTGTTCAAAAAACTGAACGACCAGGGCACCACCATCGTGCAGGTCACGCATTCCGAGGTGAATGCCTCCTGTGGACATCGCACCATTCAATTGTTCGACGGCTGGGTAGTGAACGATCCCAGGGCGCCCAAAGGAGAGGGACAGACCGCGCCGGCGGCATCAGGAGGCTCCAGATAGTTGGCGATAGAGGTGCGAGAACGGGACGCCCTCGCGACAGCCGGCGAGACGCCGGCGCTACTAAGGGTAAGGCAATGGAGACGCTGCTGCAGGACGTTCGCTACGGATTGCGCATGCTGCGCAAAAGCCCCGGCTTCACCGCGGTGGCGCTCGTGGTGCTGACCATTGGCATCGGCGCGAACGTTGCTATCTTCAGCGTGGTCAACACGGTGCTGCTGCGACCGCTTCCGTATCACGACCCCGCACGTCTGGTAATGCTGTGGGAGAGCCTTCCCGGCGTCGGTTACGGCCAGGTGGGCACGTCCAGCGGCGAGTACCTCGACTACCGCGACCGCAACCGCGTGTTCAGCAGCATTGCCGGGTATAAGAACGACACTGGGAACCTGACCGGCTCCGGCCAACCGGAGCGCATTCACATCACAGAAGCGACGGCCAACCTGTTTTCTGTATTGGGAGTGCATCCCATCATGGGCCGCACCTACACGGCGGAGGAAGACCGGCCCGGCGCGGGGAAGGTTGCGGTCCTCAGCTATGGGTTATGGAAGCGCCGCTACGGCGCCGATCGCACCGTCCTGGGCCACACGGTTGACCTCGACGGCCAGCCCTACACCGTGATCGGGGTAATGCCGGCCTCGTTCCAGTTTCCGTTTTCTACGCTGCCCTACTCGGAGCGAGCTGAGCTATGGGTTCCGGTGGCGTTCACGCAGGATGAAATTACAGACCGGGTGCGGGAATTCGGCACTTTCACAGTGGCGCGCCTGAAGCCCGGAATTTCCCTGCAGCAGGCGCAGGAAGATGTGACGCGTGTCGCGGCAGAATTCCAGAAGCAGTACCCGCAAATTTATAACGGCGATATTTACGTAAAGCCGACTGCCAGCCCGCTGGCTGGCGACATTGTGGGCAAAGTGCGGCCCATGCTGCTGGTGCTGCTGGGGGCGGTGGGATTTGTGCTGCTGATTGCCTGCGCCAATCTGGCCAACCTGCTGCTGGCGCGCGCGACGGCACGCAGCCGGGAAATGGGCGTGCGAGCGGCACTGGGGGCATCCCAGATGCGGCTGCTGCGGCAATTCTTGACCGAGAGCGTGCTGCTGGCGGCCGGCGGCGGCGCGATGGGTCTGTTTGCGGCTTTCTGGCTGGTTCGCCTGCTGGTGGCATTTGGCCCTGAGCAGGTGCCGCGCCTGCACGATGTCGCAATTAATCCGGCGGTGTTGGCATTTGCTGTTGTGATTTCGGTACTCACCGGAATTCTGTTTGGGATAGCGCCAGCATGGCGCGCTTCGCGCGGTGAGTTGCAATCCGCGCTGAAAGAAGCCAGCGCGCGCGCGGGCGCCGGCCGGGAAAAGCTGCGGCTGCGCAATGGGCTGGTGGTGCTGGAGACGGCGTGTTCGCTGCTGCTGCTGGTGGCCGCAGGTCTGCTGGTCAACAGCTTTATCCGTGTGCTGCGCGTACCGCCGGGCTTTAATCCCAGCGGCGTTCTGATTGCCCGCACCCAGTTCGACGCTGCCCGATATCCCAAAGCGGAGCTGTGCGGCGTGGCGGAAAAGGAAATCATCGCCCGCCTGCGCCGCTTGCCGGGCGTGGAGTCGGCCGGTTTCGTAACCAATCTCCCTTTGGCCGACCCCCGCGGCATCGGCTTTCGCATCGAGGGCGGGCCAGCGAATGAATTTCATAATGCGGACAACGCGTTGGTGAGCGAGGACTACTTCCAGGCCATGGGCATCCCGCTGCTGCGCGGACGCGGTTTCCGTGAGCAGGACACGGCTTCGACTCCGCTGGTAGCGGTGGTTAACCAGACCTTGGCGCGTACTTACTTTTCCGGAACGGATTCGATAGGGAAACGACTGTTGTGGGGCGACCGCACGCCATTCACCATAGTCGGCATCGTCGGTGACGTGAAGTTTTCAGCGCTCGACGCCGACGTCGCTCCCATGATCTACATGTCGAATTTTCAGGTGGCGAGCGGCGTCAGCCGTCATGCCGTATTCGTGGTGCGGACCGCGGGCGATCCTGCCAGTCTTGCGAGCGCGGCCAGTCGGACGATCTGGTCGGTGGACAAAGACCTGCCCGTGTTCGGCGTGACCACGATGAATGAAGTGCTGGCGGCATCGGTGGCACAGCGCCGCTTCA
>DASSQB010000405.1:0-7397 GCA_035702725.1 Terriglobales bacterium
GGGTACCGTGTTCCGGTTGAGCATTAAGCGATGGATGTAAATCCAGATGTAGGCAAGCCGGTCGAATGCGCATAGCAAGCAAAAACCCGCTATGACGGCGCTGGCCCAGGAGCGCGTATATGACCACCTGCGGGCAAGAACACAGGCGCAGAACAATAAGGCAGCCGCCAGACACAGCATGCGGGGAATGAAGCGTATGGCTGCGCTGGCCACCACATGTTCCCGCGAGAAGAAGGCAATCGCAAAAATCAGGACCGCGACCGTGGTCGCCAGTCCCAGGCTGAGGACGGCCGGCCGCTTGGGGGTGGGACGGGCAAGCTGCAAAGACCAGGCCCCCAGCATCAACAGCGGAGCCTGCACGAAACCCAGAATAAGCACAATCAGCCACAGGCCGGTGCTGAGCGGTGTCCAGGGCGGTAGCTTCAGAACCAGCACGCGAACAACAAGAAATATCCCGAAACAAGTCCAGGCCCACGCCCACCAGCGAAAGAACTGTTCGCGGCGCAGGTGAAGGCTAAGCGCCCACAACAGAATCAGCAGGAAGATCGTGAGCAGCAGTTGCAGCCGGACGTAGAGCTGCGCAAGCTCCATGGAAAAAGTCATCGCGGCGGCGGGTGCGCCGGCACGGAATACTGACTTCTGGTTCTTAGCATGGTCCCGTGCAGGCAGCCGCTCTGTGATGCAGGTCACAGGGCGAAGTGACGTTCAGGCGCGAGCCAAACCGTTCACATCCAGGACCAGGGCCGGTCGCCGTAGAGGATCACCACGGCAGGTTCCTCCCTGCCAGCGCGGACGGCGGTGCGCGGCGAAGACTTAGAACGAAGCCCACGCCGGCGGGTCTGAACCCTGCTGATCGGGGTAAGCGTTGTCTGGTGCCCAATCGCCGCTGTGCGGACGGAATGGGATGAAGATGGCACCGAACCGGTGGAGCATAGGGGAATTGCGAGGATGCCAGTCAGCAGGGCGAGGGCAAGGCGTCTGGTCATGATCGCTCCAAGGGTCTGAATCGCAACTTTGTTGCCAAGTGGATAGACGTCCAAGTCATTGATAAGATTCGACAATCTTAGGGAGCACGCTACAAGAGCAGATGGGGTGGATGTTCATTCCTGGGATGGAGTGTGCGAAAGTGGACGGGTTATGCCCGCCGGACTCCCCGGATCGCGGGAGCTCTGTCCGGCTGGGCAGAACTGGTAGAAGATAATAGGGTTAGGGAGAGCGCATGAGTCATTACGGCGAAGATCGCTCACCAGAGTTGAAGCGGGTTTACCAAATGTGGCAACGGGTGCTTTCCGACCGCGGCTCTGATCTGACCACCATGCGCGACACGGTGGACGAGTTCTATCGCGCCAACTTTCGCCTGGCCGAGGACGTGGAAGTGGAAGCCGTGTTTGCTCCGGTACCCGGGTTATGGATTACCACCCCCGCTGGGCGCAGCCGCAGCATCCTTTATTTTCATGGCGGTGGCTATGCTCTGGGTTCGTCTCGTGCGCATGCCGAAATGGCCAGCTGGATTGCCCGCGCCGCCCAGGCTCGGGTTTTTGTGCTCGATTACCGGCGCGCCCCCGAGTACCGCTTCCCGGCGGCCTTGGAGGACGCGCTGCTCGCCTATCGCTGGATGGTGAGCTCGGTCGACCCGCACACGATTGCAGTGGGAGGCGATTCGGCAGGGGGAGGCTTGACCCTCGCTCTGTTGACCTCGTTGCGCGATCGCGGCGAACCGCTGCCGAGTTGCGCCATATGCATTTCTCCCTGGGTGGACCTGCAAATGACAGGCGAGTCCATCGTCAGCAAAGCGGCCCTGGATCCGCTGCTCACGCGCGAAGGCCTGCAACAGTTTGCCGACTGGTACCTGGGCGGGCAGGATGCTCGCAACCCCCTCGTCTCACCCCTGCACGCCGATCTGCAAGGGTTGCCGCCGCTACTGATCCAGGTGGGCACCAGCGAGATCCTGCTGGATGACGCGCTGCGGCTGACGGAGCGGGCCCGGGCAGCGGGCGTCAAGGTTACCCTGACCGAGTACGAGGATATGCCCCACGTGTGGCACGTGTTCGCCTCGTTTCTTCCGGAAGGACGGGAGGCCGGCCGAGAGATCGGCGAGTTTGTGATGCAACACAGCCGGCGAGCAGCGGCCGCCACGCAGGCGGCGCCACCGCGATGAGATACCGGGACCTCACCGCCGAGACGCGGAGGACGCCGAGGAGGGCTGGGAGAAATCTGGAAAGATGATCTGCTGGCCGGAGCAGTCCAGAAACCTGATTCGAATTTTTTCGTGTTCTCGGCGTCTCGGTGGTGAAACCGGTTACCAAAGACCCTGCACCTCTCGCAGTTGCCGTCGGGCACGGCTTTTGGCTAACTCTAAAATGCGGCTCAAGTGCTGGCATGTGCCCCGCAGGAGCACGGGTAACCGGGAGATGGTTACTCCTCTGCGGTCAACGCGCATCCCGCCCCTGGCACTTTGAGCGCCACTTCCATATATGCACTGGCACACCTGGATTGCCGGCATTGGCCGTCCGTCGTTACAGACACTTATCGGCTTTGTCCCCCTGCTGGCGACGATCGTCACCACGCTGGTCACCGTGATTCTGGCGCGCGCCACTCTGCGTTACGCTGCCGCCACCGACAAAAGCCTGGAGCTGGCGCGGGAGCAGTTTGAACGCGAGTGGGCGCCGGAGCTGCACATTCACATCGAGAGGCTCTCCGAGGAAGATGCCAAGATCATCATTACCAACCTGGCCAAGAGTTCGGTCCTGCTGCAACTGGTGCAGATCCGCAAGATTCACGACGCCGTGCCTTTCGCCAAGTTCGCGCTGAACCACCCTCTGGTAGGTGGCCGCAGCTGGATGGAAGACGTGGGCGACCGCTTCCTGTCACTGGGCAGCCAGGAATTCCGAGGCACCATCGCGGCCTCGGCGACCTTCTTCTGTTCCGGGCGGCTTTACCGCACCGACTGGTTCCGCTTCGAACTGGAAGCGAGCGGCAGACACATTGTGCGGCTGGTTCCCATCACCGCAGCTGCTAATCGCGCCCGCGTGTTGCAGGCCAAGGTGGCGGAGCGCGCAGGTAGGCGGCAGGTGGTGGTGGACGTGGTCGCCGGCAGCAACGGCGACGGCGACGGCAAGTGAACGGACCAAAATCCTAAACCACCCTGTTCGAAAGCCATGAAACCTTGAAACCTTCGAAACTTTGAAACCTTAGGTTTGCCCGAATTCGGCCGTGTACTGCTCCCACTGGCGGCGGACCTGCGCCATGATCTGCTGGTACTCGGGGTCGTGGCGCAGCTTGTCCCAATTCTTGTCGCGCTGGAACCAGGGATAGTTCTGGTTTCCGAGCTCCACGGCACGCTTCAGCCAGGCAATCGCCTGGTTGCGCTCGCCCAGCAGAGCGTACATGCCGCCTTGCCAGTAGGCCTCATCCCCATCCACAATGTCCTGCGGCTTGAAGCGGAACAGGCGGGGATCAATTTTCTGACGCTCGCCGCGTGAGGCATAGAGGAAGGCGGCGAGCCACAGCGGAATCTCATCGCCGCTGGCCGAATGCAGCTGCACGGCGCGATCGAGGAAAGGTTGGGCCTCGGCCGTCTTGCCCTGGTAATAGAGAAACTCACCCAGAAAGGCCAGAACCTTGTATTGATCGGGATAGGAGGCCAGCGCCTGCCGCATGAGCTGCTCCGCCTGATCGGGCTTGCCTTGATAGAGCAGCATGCGGGCGTGCATCCAGTAAATCCATGCCGTGCTCGGGTCCAATTGCCGGCTGCGGCGGAAGGCCTCTTCCGCCTGATCAACCAGGCCGACGTAATGGTAAGCATAACCGAGGAAGGCCCAGGCATTCTCAGAATTGGGAGCCAGGGTCACGGCCCGCCGCAAGGTGCGGATGGCTTCCGCGTTGTGCCCGGTTTCGCCATAAATTCCGCCGATCGCGGTCAGGGCTTCCAGCGACTGCGGATTCAATTGCAGGGCCCGTTGCGCGGCGCTCATCGCCAATTGCAGAGTCGCGGCGGCATTGTGCGCGAAGTTCGCACCCTCGGTGTCATATAGATCAGCCAGGAGGGCTTGCGCATCGGCGAAGTTGGGATCCAGGGCGATGGCCTGCTGGGCCAGCCGTTCCCCCTCATGAAGGCTCTCCACATTGGAATGCAAGCGGTATTCATTCAGGGAAAAACGGGCCTGCAGATAATAGTTGTAAGCCTCGGGGGAGACGGTGGCCGGCCGCTGCAGCGAATTCATTTCCGCGTTGGACACCTGCACCCGCATGCCTTCCACCACCCGGCTGGCCAGCTCGTCCTCAAATGTGAACATATCGCGGCTGTGCAGGTCATAGCGCTGGGCCCAGCGCGTGGTTCCGTCCTTAGCGTCAATCAGCTGCACCGAGACGCGCACACTTCCGCCCGCGCTCTGGTAGGTTCCGTCCAGCACCGATTGCACCCCCAGTTCCTGCGCTGCCTTCACGGGATCTGCCGGACCCTGCGCATACTTCAGCACTGAACTCGTGGGCCGCACCGCCAGATCGTGCAGCGACGCCAGCCGGCTGATCACCGCGTCGGTCATGCCGATGCCCCAGCTGTTGTCTTTGCCTTCGCCGGAAATGTTATGGAAGGGGAGCACCGCCAGCGTGCGCGCCGCCGGCGCCGCCACCTCGGTCGCAGGCGGTTTGGCCACGGCCTTAGCGCGAATGACCCGGGATCGCAGGTAGTATTCGCTGAGAAAAACCGCCAGCCCCAGCGCCAGGATTCCGGCGACTACCAGGGCGCCACGCGCGCCAGGGCGTTTTTGCCGTTGGCTCGGCACCACCGCGGCCGCCATGCGCCCTGACTCGGTATCGCGCTTCAGCCGCTTCAGGTCCGCACGCATCTCTGCCGCCGACTGGTACCGGACTTCCCGGTCCTTTTCCAGCGCCTTGACGATGATCTCCTCCAGCTTCGGCGGCAGCGCGGGGTTGAGCCGTACCGGCGCCGCGGGGGTACGGTTAAGGATGGCTTCAAAGATCAGCCCCGAAGTAGCCCCGGGGAAGGGCAGCCCGCCCGTGGCCATTTCATAGAGCACCGCCCCAAACGAGAACAGGTCGGTGCGCGCGTCGAGTTCCTGGCCGCGTATCTGCTCCGGCGACATGTAGGCCACGGTGCCCACCGTGGTGCCGGGGCTGGTGAGGTGTTCGGGGGTGGCTGCGGTTGGCATCGCGGCAGCTTCCGCCGTCAGCGGCTGCAGCTTCGCCAGGCCAAAGTCGAGGATCTTGGCTTGCCCGCGCGTGGTAACGAAGATATTGGCCGGCTTTATGTCGCGGTGAACAATGCCGTGCGCGTGGGCTGCGTCCAGACCATCGGCGATTTGCGTGCCCAGGTCGAGCACCGCTTCCAGTTCCAGAGGGCGGCCGGCAATTTTTTTGGCCAGGGTCTCGCCTTGCAGCAACTCCATGACCAGGAACCACTGCCCGCCGCTCTCATCAATGTCGTGGATGGTGCAGATGCTGGGATGGTTGAGCGCCGAGGCGGCCCGGGCTTCCCGCTGAAAACGCTCCAGCGCCTGCGGTTCCCCGGCCAGGCGCTCAGGCAGGAACTTGAGGGCAACGTGGCGGCCCAGTTTCAGGTCTTCCGCCTCGTATACCACGCCCATGCCACCGGCTCCGAGTTGGCCCAAAATGCGATAATGCGAGACCGTTTGCCCGAGCAACGAAGCGCCTCCAATGGGCGGTTATGTTAGGCCGGGCTTGGGGGAAGGTCAATGGTGCTCGGACAGCCGAGCCACACGCAAGATGCTTCAGGTTATTTTGCCTCGACTACCGGTCGCTGGTGGTGAATTCGCGGGTGCAACGATTCCCACACGGGCATTCCGGCACAAACCGTGAGCTGTTGCTTGTCGTTAAGCCATTTTGGTCAGTGCCAGTTTAGGCATAAAATAGATATCACACGCTTTCACCACTTGTTCTATCACTGACGCGCCCGTTCATTCGTGCTAGCGTGCAATCAGGCAATCGCTAAGTCCCAGCTCATCTCTCACCTCCTGCCAGCGTTTGCCACACCCGAGAGCAGGCCGCGGCGCGGCTCAAGTCAAGGAGAGACGTTTATGGCCAATGCGAAACCTCAGACGAGGAAGGACCCGACCTCCACGGTTGACGTTGATGAGCGCATCCGCCAGCGCGCGTTTGAACTGTTCCAGCTGCGCGGCTGTCAGGATGGCCACGATTTCGACGACTGGATGCAAGCTGAAGCGGAGGTTCGGGGCAAGCCGCAGAAGCTGGGCAACTTGAGGGTTGTCAGGTAATCCTCCGGACAGACCAAGGACAAAGGAAGAAAGGCGAAAGCCGATGCGCCGATGGGCGCAGGGATGTGTCTGCCGGATCCCTAAATATCGCGGCGGACCATTCAGGGGGCCGCGCAATCTCGGTGTGTTGAGAGCCACGCCTAGTTCAAGGCATCGCTCTGCATCTTGACTTCCTCGGTCTGGCGCATGGTATCCCAGTCGTAGTGGTAACGCGCGCCACAGCGCAGGCATACCTGGTAGTCCTGCCCGTCGGGCCCGGTTTGTGGCCAGGAAAAACGGTGGGCACAGCTCAGGAAAGGCACAACTCTATAAACAAGAGCGAGCAGGGCGAGCATATCGGCTCCAGTACTGCGCAAATGTGCGGTGAGCTGAGGCGATTCTGCGCCCCGCCGGCACCCCCGTCAAAACGCAATGGTGCCATGGAACGGTGTACGGAAGGACAGTAGGAGCCAGCGGCAGTTGCCGATTGCGCGCAGCAACAATACCAGCTAAAACCACACGCGGGCCAGGCGGAGAATTCCGGCGGCGGCAATCACCACACCAGCCGCCCGAGCCAGAAGAGGGCCGCGGGGCAGCATCTTTTCCATCGCTATAGCCAGGGCGATAACCGCCATCAGTGCAAGATTCATGATGCCTACGGCCAACTGCACCAGCATGAGCGCCCAGCAGCAGGCGATGCAGAAGGCACCATGATGGAGTCCCAGGCGAAAAGCGCCGCGCCAGCCATTGCCGGCGTGATCGGCCACCAGCAGCAACGGGTCGCGGCAATGCCTAAGGCAAGATTGCTTCCAGGAAGTGAGCTGAAACAGGCCGGCAAGAACCAGGGCCAGGCTGGCTAAGGTAGGAACCGCTCGGCTCACACCAACCGAACGCATCGAGAGCTGCGTGATCAGTACTCCGCCGCCGTAGGCCGCTGCTCCAAAACCGCTCCAGGCGAGGAAATATCCACCCGCCAGGACAGCCGAAAGCCGAGCCGGATGCGCTATGCCGCGAAAGGTTTGAAACCGCCGGAACAGCAGGACGACCGGCAGCGTGGAAGGCAGCATCATGGCCACCATCATGGCCAGCCACATGAAGGCGAACATCAGCGTGGCTGGGGCCCAGCCGCCCATCGGCATCCATGCCATGGACATCTTCCAGCCT
>DASSQB010000406.1:0-2212 GCA_035702725.1 Terriglobales bacterium
TTGGTCCGCTTGAGCGCGGAATGTTGCCACACCGACTATCAGGCCGATGCCGCAAAGCGCGGCAAGGGTGCTATACCATTTCGTTGCGTGGTGCACTCTCATCAAATACCTCCTTGTAGCTCGGGCGCCATCCGGACCTAATCCCCAATGACGCCACCTTTGTACAGGCACCTTGTGTGCCATCGCCGGAAAGCCCTTCTGAATCAGGTCAACCGGCGTTTAATTAGACGTGCAGCAGGCGGAAGTTTTTACTCAAAAAGCGGGCTGCGCTCTTGATTCGTACGATGCTCAACTGAAACTCTGTATTCTGCTTAACTTGTTATTCGGGTACCCGGGAGTTGGGCATTAAAGAACGGAAGTGCCGAACGGCCCTCGGGACTCATCCCGCTGCCTTGTAGTAAGAGGAGTTTGAGCGCCGTATCAGGCCGCAGCTATATCGCCGCGCGCGATAGGTGAATTCTTGTTGTGGCCGCGATTTGTCTTGGTGTGAGTCATCACTCTGTAATTCCTACCACTTTGAGCGCAAGATTACGCCTCCCTGCTGCGGACGCCGTTGTGGACACTGGAGGCAAGCACAAGAGCAGGCAGTGGAACCAATATCTGCCAATTGGCATGGTGGTTGCTCACTTGATAATCGCAACGATTTTCGTACGGGCGGCAGGAACTCACAGGAGGTCGAACCATGAGACGTAATACCCAGATGCCATTGCTTGCCGGCCTTGGCCTTCTGCTTAGCCTAACCCTGCCGGCGTTTCCGCAGGGCGGAGTGTTTGGCGACGCCCGCGGATTGGTCAGCCGGGTCCAGGAAGATTTGCGGCTCGCGGATGGCCTGCTGCAGCGGACACACAAGCAAAAAGAGCGGTACGACAAAGAAAAAGAGCGTCTGGATAACGCCCAGCGCCACCTCTCCGAACTCGACCGTGAGTTGGCCAAAAATAATTTCGACAAAGGAAAGTTAGATGCCGCGATTGATGATGTAAAGAATGTCGCGGAGCACAACACCTTGTCCCCTGAAACGCGGGATGCTTTGGCCACCGACCTTCGGGATTTGCGGGAGATGCGGGCAACACGGGGCGCCCTGCCTTAACTTGGCGGGCGCAGCGGAGCGGATCGGCCCTCGGCGGGCGCTCGCGCGCGACTGAGTTGTTGCGCGCTTATTGACCACGTCGAGTCGGGCCGACGTCGTGCCGCATCCAGAACAACGCCGGCGGATTTCAGACTGGTCAAGGTGCGTGGGGCAATAGCTCTTGCAGTCTCGTTGCACATGAGGCGGACTGTAGATAGGCTATTAAGGAAGCCATTCCCCATGACCGGTCGGAGATATCTGGCGACCCTGGCTGGCCTTGCCGCGGTCTACTTCGTTGCAGGCCGGCTTGGGTTGGCGCTTGCCTTTGTAAACCGGAGCGCCACGGCGGTGTGGGCGCCCACAGGAATCGCTCTGGCCGCCTTCCTGGTCCTAGGTTACAGATTCTGGCCCGGCATCCTCGCCGGTGCGTTTTTCGTTAATCTGGCCACTAGCGGCGGGATAGCCATTTCAGCCGGCATCGCAATCGGCAACACCCTTGAAGGGCTGATCGGCGCCTACGTCGCTAACCGGTTTGCGGGGGGACGCCGTGCCTTCGAGCGGCCGCAGGATGTTTTCAAGTTCGCCTTCTTTGCTGGAGTGCTGAGCACGCTCGTCAGCGCTACCTTCGGGTCAACCAGCCTGGTGGCTGGCGGCCGGGCCAGTTGGGCGGAGTACCGGCCCATTTGGCTGACTTGGTGGCTAGGAGACATGGTCGGCGATTTTGTAATCGCTCCGTTCCTGCTCTTATGGGCCGAAGGCCAGCGCCCAAGATGGAATGGCCGGCGGGTAGCGGAGGCAGCGCTGCTGGTGACCTCTCTCCTGGCAGTCGGCGGCGCGGTTTTCGGGGGCCGGGCGCCTGGAGGCGGGAGCTACCTTTGCATTCCTATCCTCATTTGGGCCGCCTTTCGCTTCGGTCCGCGGGAGACTGCGGCGGCCAGTCTGCTGCTGTCGGCAATCGCCATCTGGGGCACGCTGCGTGGCTTTGGTCCCTTTGCGGTGAACTCACCCAATGAGTCGCTGCTCCGGCTTCAGGCGTACATGGGCGTGGTTACGGTGATGGTGATTGCCATAGCAGTAGTCGTCCGGCGCCAGCGCACCGCCGACCAGATAAACGCACAACTGCTGGCCGAGCTAAGAGCTCAGAGG
>DASSQB010000407.1:0-10691 GCA_035702725.1 Terriglobales bacterium
AGGGGAGCGGGGCCAGTGGCCTGGGCTACCGAGCAATATCCCAGTCCCGCCGCCAACAGAGCCGCCCGCAGTGCGCGGAGGTGCAAGCTGGGGCTCACAACAGAAACCTGAGAGAACTCTGTCTGCTCACTTCCAGTCTAGTCTTCTTCCTGCCGCGCGAAGCCCGGCGCCAAGATAATCTGCGACCGGAACTCCCAAAGCGGGAATAGCCCTCGCTCAGGAGGGGTGGGAAGCGTGCCCAAAGGCGGAGAGGTAGGCCCCCGCCAGCAACAGCAGCCCCATCAGGAAAGCCCAGATCATCAGGGTAACGGAGATGGAGAAGGGCCCGTAGGCTTCCTGGAAGTTAAGCCGCGGCAGGGCCAGAATGTAGGCGTACTTAAGAACCTCAGAGGACAAGCCGGTCATAACCGCTGCCGGCAACACTGCCTGGGCCGGCACCCGGCCGTTGGGCAGAACCCAGTAAATCAGGAAGAAGATGGCGAAACTGGCGGCGATGGCAAAAGTTTTCATCACCAGGAAGGCGGCGGCGCGGAAAACGAAGTTGGCGCTATGGCCCAGGAACATGAATTCCAGCAGCTGCTGGTTTCCCGCGGTCAGGAAGACGGAAAGCAATGCCAAACAACCGCAAGCAAACGCAAGTCCCAGCGAAATCAGTTGATTGCCGAGATAAGAGCGGTTCTTTGTGAAGCCCCACACCCGGTTCAGCGCCACTTCCAGGGGCACAAATACGCCGGTGGAGGTTATGAGCAGCATGACCAGGGAAAAGAGCTGCACGCGATGCCGGGCGCCGACCAGGGCGTTGAGGTTGCGGATAACGAAATCCTGACCCGCAGGCAGATAGTCGCGCAGCAACTGCAACACCACGTTGTACATAAGGCGCGAGTGAAAAACCCGCCGGATCAGCGTCATCAGCAGAACCATGAAGGGGAAGAAGGAGAGAATGGCGTTCGCCGCCACAGAAAAGGCGAAAGTGTGCACATCCGTGCGCATCAGGTAGCGCATAGTGGGCAACAGTTGCTTTGTCCACGGGAGCCGGGCCCCCGCATGGCTTGGCGCAGGCGGGGTCAGAGCGCCGGGGCTGGCGACTAGAGAGGTGGAGTCCGGGGGCTTGGCAGCGTCGTGCACCGGCAGAAATCGTACCAAAAGGGGGAAAGAAGACAGGGATTACTGTGGTACAGCGTCAAGATGCGACAAAACGTGCCAAGTAAAAACACCTAGGAAAAAACGTTTTAGAACGAGCTTAGGTCGGAATAAGAGTTAATTAATTTGCTTTACAAAGATGTGACTTCCTGAATATCATCTGTTGCTCGCTGCACAAAAATTTGAGAGCAGCGAGTCTGGCCGTGAGGCCAGGAGATTTAAGTTGATGTTCATTTCCGCAGCAGAGCTATCATGCGTGACATGTTTGGGCTCCGGAGTCTCCGGCCGTAATCCGCACGGCGGGTGACTCGGGGGCCCTTTCTGTTGCACCTCGAAAGCGGAAGCCGCACATCAAAATTCTCCTCGGTTTTTGCCCCCCGCCTCCGAACCTGGAGTCTAAGGCGACAACGTGGAGAGCAACCTTGACGAATGTCGAAAGGAGTTTCTTCAGTGAGAGAGAAGGGTACAGTAAAGTGGTTCAATGGGGCGAAGGGTTACGGCTTCATTCAGCGGTCCACGGGGGAAGATGTATTTGTGCATTTTTCCGCCATCCAGGAGAACGGCTATCGCACCCTGAATGAGGGCGAGACCGTCGAGTTCGATCTGCTGAAAGGCCCCAAAGGCTACCAGGCTGCGAACGTAGTCCGCGTCTAGCACGCCTGCTGATTTGCAACCCTCTTGGCCAAACGCCGAGAGGGTTTTTTTGCGCGTTATTCTGATATCAGATACTGGTTAACCGTTATCACCTTTTTTACAGGCGGCCACCGTCAGCTTTGGCCTCGGCACGCCTTCTGATATTGATACACCTGCTCTTCGAGGGCTTTGCCATGCGAGGGCTTTGCCATGCGCGCCACCGCCTGCCAGAACACCTCATGCTGCGGAACTCCCCTCAAGTCAGCCGGCGCCCGCACAGCCTTTCCAGAACATGAACAGGAGCCACGTCAGGCGCCACCAGCGCTGCCGGGGGAATGATGAATGTCTGCTCCACGGCAAACTGCCCGGAAAGGGCGGCATGCGGCACGCCGTCGGTGTACACCAGCCAGGTGGCCAGAGACGGGAAAGCGAGGCGGGTTTTGTCCGTGCTGCTCTGAAAGCGGGAATTTTCCTTCAGCCAGTCGTGAAAGCGCAGCATGAATTCATCGTAGGGTGAACGCTCCGTTACCGGCAGCCGGGCGGCGCGGAGCAGGTTCACCGCCCGCGCGCGCAGGCTGCCGCGGGTGCGGCATATCTCGCCCAGACCGGCCTCCAGCGCGTAATGAGCCGCCAGAGCGGGAAAGCGCTCACCCACCAGCCAGACGCGCTCCTGACTGGGATTGATATTGGTAAACACGCGCAATATGCGCCCGCCTCGCGTGGGCCGGCTGGGAAACGCGTCCACGTGCAGCAGGTCATTGCGCTTGTGCAGGGGCAAGTCCCGGCCTTCCTCCTCCAGCGGCCGGAAGCTGGCATAGTCGAGCTGGAACTTTCCCGCATAAGAGCTCAGAAAGCGGCTGACAAAACCGGCCACCGCGCTGGAGTATGCACGCATGATCCCATGCATGCGCTTCTCGTTCTCCAGGCCGTCGGAGAAGCCGCGCAGCAGGTCTTCTCCCGGACGGTAAGAGATGTTCTTGTGCAGCCGGGAATCAAGGTGACCTTGGCTGATCAGGTAATTGCGGTCGCCCTCGGCTAGCAGAAATGGCGGGCGGGAGAAGAAAAGAATTTCGCCCTTCTCCAGCAGTTCGCAATACTGGCGCGCTCGGAGCCCCGCATCCGCCTCGGCTGACCAGCCCTGCGGCCCGAAGTCGGCCACCTCCCTCCATCCCGTCGAGGTGATCATGGATTGCGGCAATGCCATCCTCAAAGTCTACTGCAATTCCAGAGATACCAGCGCGCCTTGGCCGACGCCCATAGCGCGGTAGTTAACGGCTACTTTGCGGTCGTGCCACTGGCAGGAGAACTGGTCGGCGCCGATCAGCGCCATCTTCTGGTAATCGGCGGTCAGAATCCTCCAGGTCTTGCCCCCGGCGCGCACGCTCAGCGTTGCCGCCGGCGCCGCCGCGCAATCCACCGACAAAAGAGTTCCCTTCAGGTAGTGGATAGGGCCATCCGTCGGCAACTGCGGCTGCTCAGGACCTTTGGCCGTTTCCTGCGGCTGGGGGGCAGTCTTCTTAGGCCGCCATTGCGGAGCCGTGTAATCGTCCGCCGGGCGCCCCAGAATCTCCACCCGCTCTCGCGTGCGCGCCTGGTCCATTTCCTGTATTTGCTGGTTGGCCTGCTCGGCTATCTTGGGATCCTTACTGTTGGCCAGATTTTGCAGCAGCGCCGTCGCATTATCCCACTGGCGGGCAAAGATGTAAGCCTGCGCCAGGTTGGCGCGGTAACTTTCGTTGCGCGGACTGAGTTGCACCGCTGTGGTCAGACTCCGGATGCAGAGCCGCAAATCGCCGCTTCCCATCTCCGCCAGGCCGAGCAGGTTGTAAGCGTCCGCAAACTGCGGGTTCAGGCGGACGGCGTCCTTAAGATCGCTTTTTGTGGCCTCCAGTTCCTCCGGGGAAAGTTTCTCGCCGCTGCGGCGGCGCAGCACCGCGGAATAGTAGTGTACCCAGGCATCTGCGGAGTTGAGCTTGGCCGCCTGCTCAAAACAATCGGCGGCGTTGTCCAGGTCGTCTTTCTGAAGATACGCGTAGCCCAGGTCGCGCAGGGCCATCGCGTTGTCCGGGTGCTGCTGCAGCAGTTCCTGCAGCGCCTGCATCCCACGCTGCTGGTGCGCGTCCATGTGCACGTCCAGGCCGGCGAGCATGGCCTGCGCGTCTACTGGAGAAATCTTATCGGCGCTATACGTGTTGACCTTGGTCACATCCACCGGCAGCTTCACCGTGCGATACACCGCTTGCGGCGACAGGTAATAATTCTTCACCTGCTGCTCGAGCTGCTGGGAACTCATGCCGAATGCCCGTTGCACGGCCTGCTCCACCGGAACGTGCTGCCCCTCTATCAGGCCGAAGAATTCGCCCGCGGCCGGCATTTTCTGCATGTCAAACAGGTAGTGCACCAGCACCCACGATTCTGCGTAGTAGAGCGACCGGCGGTCGCTCAGGTTGTAGGTTTTCGAGTCCGGCTGCACCTGCAGCACTTCGGCAAACGGAATCCACCTGGAGCTGCGCAGCAACTCCAGATAGCCCTGCGGCGGCTTGCCGATCTGCACTCCTTCGCGCAGCACGTCAATGGTAGAGAAATAGTCGGCAAAGCCCTCGTCGAACCACAGCGGTGTGGCCGGGTAGTTGCCGTCGAGCAGCACGTGCGCGTATTCGTGGAAAACAGTGGTCCAGGCGTTGCCCGCGGAAAGGTCGAGCGCAATGTAGTCCCGGTCCGGCCGGCTCACAAAGAAACCGCTCAAATCCACCGCTTTGCCCTGGTAAACCGGCACGTGGGCCTGCATTTCGTCGCTGCTGCGGAACGCAATGATGGTGAGCGGAACCGGTACGTTCACTTCGCTGCGCAGAATCAGCTGCCCGAACACGGCCCGCATTTGCTCGAATCGCAGCAGCACCTGCCGGCCACGGTCGGCCCCCGCATCGGTGTTCAGCACAAAATGGGTGGAGCGCACCTGGTTCCAGGTGTCCGCCCGCGCGTCCAGACCAAGAAGGACGGTGCAGGCGAGCAGCAGGTAGTGAAGCCGTGGGCGGTGCATCGCTGAACCCCGGAAGTGGAACTGACTATCTTAAGATGCTAGCACTTACCGCGAGCAGCCGCAGGTCCCCGTGTTTCATTCCTGCTTCAGCCTCGTTTCGTTCCTGTTTTAACCTCATGCTACCTTCCCGCTTTAGCTGAGGGAAGCTGCAACGCGAGCGTGGGAGTCATTTCCAGGCCACCTCGTAAAATGCAGACCGGTCCGTAGTTCACTGGCGGAAAAGCGCCGCGAATGGAGCCTAAGGGGGCATTCCCCGACCGGTCTCGTAGAACCCAGACCGGTCTCGTAGAGACCGGATGAAAGTAGCCCGCCAGTTCACCGGCGGGAAACGGGACGCGAATGGAGCCTGACTCCCGGGCTGCCCATCTATCCACGAGTGGGTGGCGCAGGCCTTCAGGCCTGCATAAAGCAATCGGTAATGATGCGGGCTTTCAGCCCCTGAGGGAAACCGACACTTACGCGTTCGGTTTCATTACGAGATAACTTCTAAGACGCTAGCACCAGGAACCGGTCTCGTAGAGACCCGATGAAAGTAGCCCGCCAGTTCACTGGCGGGAAACGGGCACAAGTCGAACCTGAGTCCCGTTAGGGACGACTGAACATCCGAGACCCCAGATCTCGCGAGCTGGCCGCCTCAACTTTTTATCTTCTCCAGCGCCCATCTTGCGTGCTCGGCCACGACCGGATCCGGATCAAAACTCAATTTTTCCAGTGTAGGGGTAAATTTGGGATTCCCGCTGTTGCCCATGGCGATTACCGCGTTCCGTCTCAGGCCTGAGAGCTTGGCCCGGCGCACAGGCGATCCTCGAAAAGTTTCCGCGAACTGCGAAGCGTTCATCTCCGCCAGCCACTCCAGCGCCGGGTTCACCAGCTCTGGCCTCGGCTGCAACTCAGGTTCAGCGCTGGCTGGCGCTTTCCGGTTCCACGGACACACGTCCTGGCAAATGTCGCAGCCAAAAACGTGCCGCCCCATGCCGGCGCGCATTTCCTCAGGAATGGCTCCCCGCTTTTCGATGGTGAGATACGAAATGCAGCGGTTGGAATCGAGCTGGTAGGGCGCGGTAAGCGCCTGCGTGGGGCAAGCCTCAATGCAGCGCGCGCAGGTGCCGCAGCGGGCCGGCGCAGGCAAGTCGGGCGCCAGTTCCAGCGAGGTCAGTATCACCCCCAGGAAAAGCCAGGAACCCAGCCGCTGGTTGATGATGCAGGTGTTCTTGCCCATCCAGCCTATGCCGGCGTACTTGGCGTAAACCCGCTCGACGAGCGGTCCGGTGTCTACATAGGCCCGCGTTCGAATTTCGCGCCTTTGGGTTTGCTGGCCACTGCCCACTGACCACTGCCCATTGATTTCCGGACCCCTGGCAACTGACAACTGGCAACTGATTTTCGCTTCCACCTGCTTTAGTTTTTTCATTACTACGTTGTGGTAGTCGCGCCGGCTCCAGGCATAGCGCGAAATCCAGCCGCGATCAGAGTCCTGCGCCTGGATGGAATAGGGCTGAGCGCTGTTGTAGTTGAGCGCGCACACCACCACGCTGCGCGCCCATGGTGCCACTGAGCGCAGCGAGGCCCGTTTCAGCCGGCCCTGTTCGTCGCGCGCCTGCAGGTATGCCATCTCACCGCCCCGGCCCTCGGCGATCCAGGCGGCAAAGTAATCAAGCTCACGGAATTCGCTGACCCCGGCAATGCCGGCTAGGTCAAAGCCGGCCGCGGCGGCGGCTTCTTTGACCACACGGCTGAGTTCGGACGCGGACGCGAACATGCGCTTATTTTCGCAGCTTTCCAGCTGACTAGCTTGCTGTTGGCTGGGCGACCGAGGTTTAAGTGGAGCCGGTTTCAAAATGTCGTTTACGAGACTCTCGATCGTGCAGCGAAGGCGGAGATAAACCGCATCAGCCGCGTAGCGGCGGGATATTAAAGCCCAGCACGGAAGTGCTGGGAAGGCCCAAGTGCAACAAAACGAGTCCGCTTCAGCGGACGGCACTTGTTTCGTAATCCTCGTACGTCGGTAGCACCCCCCCACGTCACCGCGCCCTGTGATGCGGGACACAGCCTTCTGTGCTAAAGCAGGGCATCTTGGATGGTTGCCGGCCGGGGGTGTCCCCGCCGGCCTGGGCCCGCGTAGCCCAAACCCAAGGAGTGGCGCGATGATCAACCGCCGCGAGCGTTACCGGCTGGATGTTGTCAAACCGCCCAAGCAAGACCCCCAGCAGCGCATCTACAACTTCAACGAAGTCTCGCAGGGCTATGCCCCCGAGATCGCCGTAGAGCAGGCGCAGCGCTGCCTGTACTGTGAGCACGCTCCCTGCGTCAAAGCCTGCCCCCTGCACAACGATATCCCTGGAGCCCTGTTCCTGCTGGGCCAGGGCGATTTTGTCGGCGCCGCGCAGCGCTTCATGGAGACCTCCAACCTGCCCGACGTCTGCGGCCGCATCTGTCCGCAGGAAAAGCAGTGCGAGGGCGCCTGCGTTCTCGGCTACAAGAAGGCGCCGGCCTGCATCGGCAAGCTGGAAGCCTTCGTGATGGACTACGTGCGTCGCACTCACGGCTATCCGGCACGTTCGAAAGCGGAACCCACGGGCATGTCGGTGGCGGTGGTTGGCGCCGGGCCGGCAGGACTGGCCGTTGCGGAAGAACTGGCGGCGCGCGGGCACGCCGTAACCGTCTTCGACATGTGGCCCTTCCCCGGCGGGTTGCTCCTCTACGGCATCCCCAATTTCAAGCTCAACAAGGAAGTGGTTTTCTCCAAGATCCAGTACCTGGAAGACCTGGGCGTGAAATTCGTGTGCAACTACCGCGTCGGCAAAGATCGCCCCGTGGACAGCTTTCTCGGCACGTACGGCTTTGACCTGGTGTTCCTGGGCTACGGCGCCGTGAAGGGCGGGGTGATGAAGGTCGAAGGCGAAGAGCTGCGCCACGTCTATCAGGCCACCGAATACCTGGTGCGCGGCAACCTGCCGCCGGAGCTCTTGCCCGAGCACTGGCGCGACGCCGATAACCCCAAGCCCTACGCCGGCGACATCACCCTGGTCATTGGCGGTGGCGATACTGCCATGGACTGTGTGCGCACGGCCCGCCGCCTCAACCCCAATAGCAAAGTGTATTGCGTGTACCGCCGCACCGAAGTTGAAATGCCCGGGCGCTACGAGGAGCGAGTGAATGCGGTCGAGGAAGGCGTGCAATTCGAATGGCTGACCGCGCCCGTGCGCCTCCTGGGCAACCAAAAAGGCGAGGTCGCGGCGGCAGAGTGCATTCGCATGAAGCTGGGCGCGCCCGATGCTAAGGGCCGGCGCTCTCCCGTGCCCATCGAAGGCTCCAACTTCACCCTGCCCTGCAACACCGTGGTGCTCGCCATTGGCTACAACCCAGAAACCGAAATTCCGGAAACCACTCCCGGCCTGCAAATGACCAAATGGGGCACCGTGCTGGTGCAGGACGAAGAAACGGGCCGCACCTCGCGCGAGGACCTCTATGCCGCCGGCGATAACGTGCGCGGTGCCGACCTGGTCGTGACCGCAGTGGCCGGCGCCCGCAAAGCCGCCCTCGACATGCACCGGCGGTTGCTGGCCATGAAAGCGCGGAAACAAGTAGCCAGTACCTAGTACCTGGTTCCTGGAGCAGGTTTTCGCAAGGGCACGGCTTCAGCCGTACCGCCAAGCATGCCGAAAATTGCGGGCTTCAGCCCCTGAGGGTTGCTTTCCTGAGCCATCAACGACGACTTTTGAAACCGGTTCTGGGTACTGGCAACTAGGTACTAGGTACTGCTTTTCCCCTGCGCTACACTCATCCGTTCCCACCCAAATCCCCGGAGAACGCCATGAAGAAGTTCATCGTGCGACTGCTGGCCGTAATCGGCGCCGTGGTTATTTTGTATGTCGTAGTAATTGCCATCGTGTTAGTAGCACGCAAGCCGCGCGTACCCGGCAAGACCATCCTCGAAGTCAACCTGGAACGGCCGATGGTCGAATATGTCCCCAACGCGCCCTTCGTGCAGGTCATGATGAAAGACCGCCTCGTGCTGCGCGACGTGGTAGATGCCCTTGACCGCGCCGCTGACGACGGCCGCGTGGCCGGACTGGTGGCCCGCGTCGGCTCCGAACAGA
Organism: Terriglobales bacterium; assembly: GCA_035702725.1. GTDB lineage: Bacteria > Acidobacteriota > Terriglobia > Terriglobales > Acidobacteriaceae > JAICWP01. The sequence continues at coordinate 8,914 of DASSQB010000407.1, forward strand.
TGGGCATGGCCGAGGTGCAGGAAATCCGCGAAGCGGTGCAGCGTTTCCGCGCCAAAAAGAAGTTCGCCATCGCCTTTGCCGAGACCTTCGGCGAGGTTGGGCCCGGCAACAAGTCCTACTACCTCGCCACGGCCTTCGACCACATCTACCTGCAGCCCTCCGGCGATATCGGCCTCACCGGCCTCATGCTGGAATCGCCCTTTCTCACCGGCACCCTGCAAAAGCTGGGCGTGCCCTTTCACGGCGACCACCGTTACGAATACAAGAGCGCTCTGAACACGTTCACCGAAAAGCAATACACCCCGGCAGAGCGCGAGGAAAACACTGCCATCCTGAAATCGTGGTTTACGCAGATGCAGGACGGCATCTGCGATGCCCGCCACATCCCCAAAGACCAATGGCAATCGCTGGTGGACCAAGGGCCCTACCTGGGCAAGGAAGGGCTGGACGCCAAACTGGTGGACGGCCTTGCTTATCGCGACGATGTGTATGACCAGGCCAAGAAAAAGGCCGGTGAGGGCGCGCAGTTCCTCTACTTGACCAAGTACCTGGAGGGCGCCGGCCGTCCCCACCAGAGCGGCAAGACGGTGGCGCTCATTTACGGTGTGGGCTCAGTACAGCGCGGCAAGAGCAACTTCGATGCGCTGAGTGGCGGCGGCAGCATGGGCTCCGATACCGTCACCGCCGCTTTCCGTGCCGCCATTGACGACAAGGACGTGAAGGCGATTCTGTTTCGCGTGGACAGCCCCGGCGGCTCCTATGTGGCTTCCGACGCTATCTGGCGCGAGGTCACGCGGGCTCGCAAGGCAGGCAAGCCGGTCGTCGTCAGCATGGGGGATTTAGCCGGCTCCGGCGGCTACTTCGTGGCCATGGATGCGGACAAAATCGTGGCCCAACCCGGCACCATTACCGCCTCTATCGGCGTTCTGGGCGGCAAGTTTCTTACCTCCGGCTTATGGAAGAAAATCGGCCTCAGTTGGGACCAGGTGCACGAGGGCGCCAACGCTACTATCTGGACCAGCACCATGGACTACAGCCCGCAGGAGTGGTCGCGCTTCCAGTCCTGGCTGGACCGGGTTTATTCCGATTTCACCACCAAGGCGGCCGATGGCCGGCATATGCCCAAAGACAAGCTGCTGCAAATTGCCAAGGGCCGCATCTGGTCCGGCTCGGATGCTAAGAATCTGGGCCTGGTGGATGAGGTCGGCGGTTTCGGCGAAGCGCTCGGCCTGGTGAAGAAAGCGATTGGCGTCTCACCCAGTGAAGACGTCAAAATTGTGCTCTTCCCGCGCGGGAAAAGCCTGCTGCAATCCCTCGTGTCCGGAAGCCCCGACAACAGCGAACAAGAGGGCGCCAGCACCGAAACTCGCGTCGGTGTTCTGCAAACGGTGCAGCCTTTTCTTAAGCAGCTGCAGGCCCTCGGCGTGGGCGAAAACGGTATTCTACGGATGCCGGTGGTGAGCACGGAATAGGCCTGGTCCTGGACTACGAAGCTTCTGGTTTTCGGAAGATGGAGATCAATTCCGAAAGCAATGATCGGGATAACTCGCACGATGGGAAGTTATTCAACTTAGCCCCGCAGGGGCGGCATAGTAAAGCCCAGGACGGCAGTCCTGGGTAGACGCAAGAGCGAGGATAGTCCTGGAGGGACGACACCTTGGGCTCCCCGTCAAATATTTGTCATCCTGAGCTGCGCAACCGAGCGCCACCGAAGGAGCGCAGCGAAGGACCTGCTTTTCATGAATCACTCGCTAGTTGGCTAAATGCTAATTGCTAAA
>DASSQB010000408.1:0-7257 GCA_035702725.1 Terriglobales bacterium
TGGAATGCCGCAGCTATGGCGCGCACGTTACTCTAATAGATGGGCTTATCAGCGACTGCGCGCGCCTCGTTGCCGAGCGCAAGCAGGCCGAAGGCTGGTTCGACGTCACCACGCTCAAAGAGCCCTTTCGAGTCGAAGGCAAAAAGACCATGGGCTACGAAGCGGTGGAGCAGTTGGGCTGGAAGGTGCCCGACGGCATCATCTATCCGACGGGCGGCGGGGTCGGCCTGATCGGCATGTGGAAGGCGTTCGACGAAATGGAAGCGCTGGACTGGATCGGAAAAGAGCGCCCCAGGATGGTGAGCGTGCAGGCCAGCGGTTGCGCCCCCATTGTTAAAGCATGGGATGAACATAAAGCTACGGCGGAAGCCTGGTCCAACGCCGCTACCGTGGCGGCCGGCTTACGAGTGCCCAAAGCTTATGGCGACTACCTGATGCTCGACATCCTGCGCAAGAGCAAGGGCACGGCGGTGGCCGCCTCTGACCAGGAAATCATGGAGGCGCTGCAGCACTGGGCGCGCACAGAGGGAGTTTTCGCGGCGCCGGAAGGAGCGGCAGCGCTGGTGGCTTACCGCAAGCTGTTGACCAACGGCTTTTTCAAGTCGAGCGACACGGTGATTCTCTATAACACCGGTTCCGGACTGAAGTATGTGGACGCGATTGCGCAGTATACGGAGAAGGAGGCTGCGGGGCCAGCGGCGCGGCAAATAGGGGGAATCATCGGGCCCTACTAATTGACGATTGAAGATTGAAGATTGAAAACCTTTTACCACAAAGGACACGAAGGAGTGGGGAATTGAAAGGTCAGACGAGTGCTCGGGCGACCGGACAGAGACCGTCGGAACACGCGAGATGCTTCGGCGCTAAAGCGCCTCAGCATGACGCCGGTAATTTATTTTGCGTGCGCCAGCACAGCACTGTCGTAGTTGCACACGGCCTCGTGCTCTTCGGGGAAGATGTGCCTTTGGGCAATCCATTCGAATGCCTCCTCGTAAGCCTCCCGGGTGTAGGGCTCGAAGATGATGCGCTCTCCCGGCCCCCAGCGCCGGGTATCCATCTGGGAGTGGAAGCGGGCAGGGAATTCCTTCTTGTAGTAGTGGGTGTACAACTCGGGTCGCAAATCAATGTCGCGCTGGGCCCGGCGCAGGGCGCGGAAACATTTTTCGACGTCCTGCGGATCGGGGTCGCCGTTCACCAGCGAGGCAATCATGAAAGTCGTATCAATGATTTTGCGAAATCCCAGTTGCTCCGCGAAATAGTAGGGCCCGCTGAAAAGCGCAGCCGCAGGAACTTTGCCGTCAATCAGCAGTTCCATGCGCTTGAACAGCAATCCGTCGGCAAACGACAGATTAATCTTCTCCAGAGGCAGATATTGTTCCAGCGCCTGGATGGTCGAATAATGGCTGCCCGACTGAAAGCCGACCGAAATGGGCACTCCCGCCAGTTCCTCCGGCCGGCGCACGGATGAATCCGGCGGCACAAAAATGCCCGAGGGTGCGATGGAATAAGCGTGAGGATAAAGTTTGCCGTGTCCCGCCGAAGCAGCCATGTTGACCGTCCAATGGCAGGCGCAGTTCATGTTGGCGGTGCGCCCCGCCTCAAAGGTCTGGTAGGCCCCGACCTTGTTCCCCAGGTCGTGCTTCCTGCCATCCTTCGAGGTGAGCTCATCGTGAAACTCGTAATCCAGGCCTTCGGCGGCGAAGTAGCCCTTTTCTTGGGCTACCCATTCCTGAAGCCGCATGTGCGGTGCGATGATGAACTTGGCCATGTGGCAGCCTCCTGGGGGAAGATTCCTAATGACGCGCCTTTACTACACCGATTCATTTCTCAGCGACTTTGACGCCCAAGTCGTGGATTTGGTTACGGCGCCCCGGCCCGCCGTTGGGCTGGACCGCACGGCATTTTATCCCACCAGCGGCGGGCAGGTGTTCGATACCGGCTGGCTGGAGGCGAATGGCAGCCGGCTGCGCGTGCTGGAAGTGGCCGAGCAGGACGACCGCATCCTGCATTACCTGGAAGCGGCCCCGCCCGAGTTGGCCGTGGGCGCCAGTGTCCACGGAATCATTGATGTTCCCCGCCGCCGCGACCACATGCAGCAGCATTCCGGTCAGCACGTGCTCTCGGCCGCGTTTATCCGCCTTTTCGAGATGCCAACCGTCTCCTTTCACATGGGCGATGAGGCGTGCACGATTGACCTGGACGCGAAGTCAGCTTCCGCGGAGCAGGTGGAGCAAGCGGAGAACCTGGCCAACCAGGTTGTCATGGAGGACCGGCCGGTGGAGATTCGCTTCGTCAGCCTGGAGGAGGCGCGCGGGCTGGGGCTACGCAAGCTGCCGCCGCTGGAGAGGGAACATTTGCGCCTGATTGGTATTCGCGACTTCGACCTGACCGCCTGCGGGGGCACGCACGTACGCACCACGGGGCAGATTGGCGCCATTCTGGCGCGCAAGACGGAGAAGGTGCGCCAAGGGGTGCGCGTGGAATTTGTTTGCGGAGAGCGGGCCATAGCGGCGGCGCGCCGCGATCGCCTGGCGCTGAACGAAGCCGCCGGCGTGCTTTCCGTTCATATTTGGGAATTGCCGCAGCAGGTGCGCAAATTGGCGGACGAAGGCAAGACGACCCGTAAACAACGGTCTGAGCTGTTGAACGAGTTGGCCGAGTTCCATGCCGCTCGCCTAATCGAGGAGACATCCGAAACGAACGGATTTCATCTGGTTGTAAAAGTATTCCCGGACCGAAACCTGGAATTCATTAAGCTGCTGGCACAGAAGCTGGTGCGGGCGGAGGGCAAGCGGGCGGTCGCCCTGCTGGGAGCGGGGGAGGGGTCGCCGGCGCTGGTATTCGCCCAGACAGCCGGACTGCCCTACGACATGGGCGTGCTCATGAAGGAAGCCCTGGCTGCGAGCGGTGGCCGTGGCGGCGGCACAAAAGACATGGCGCAGGGCGGAGTGGCCAGCGTGGAGCAACTCAGCGCAGCTCTGGACCAGGTGCGGGCTAAGCTGAAGTAGCCGCAGCGCCGGTTTCAAGCTCGAGAAATGAAACGCAAGGTCCCTCGACTCGCGCTTCCTCGCACGCGCTCGGTTCGCGCTCGCTCGGGATGACAAAAAAAATGGCTGACGCAGCGGCACGGCTGAAGCCGTGCCCTTCCGAAACCACTCTGCAACCTTAACCACTCTGCAACCTTGAAACCTTGAAACCTTGAAACCTTCCCCCCCCGTTCCCTCTGGGGTAATCTCATATCTGCATGGAACAGCGGCTCATCCTGGTCAACCAGCTGGTGAAGCTGGGGGTAGCGGCGGCGATTGCCAGCGCCCAGGTGCGCTCGGTGTGGTTCAAAGGCCTGCTGTTCAAGGAAGAGCGCACAACGGCGGAGAAGATCCGCCTGGCTCTTTTTATCGGCGCGCCCTTTGCCCTGGGCGTGCTGGTGCGGGCCAGCGTGAAGAACTTTCTCTCTGCCGACATGTCGTTCGAAGCGACCATCCTGATCGGCGTCATCGGTGGGCGCGTGGCGGGCGTGGTGGGTGGAGGATTTGTGGCCCTGCCCGGACTGCTGCATGGGGAGTGGCTGGGACTGCCCTTCAACCTGCTCACCGGCCTCATTGCCGGCATGCTGCGCAACCTGGCCGGCGCCCGCGAGGACATCTGGTCGTTCTCGCCTTTCATTGACCTCAGCGTGTATCGCTGGATCCGGCGCAACCTGCCTCGTCCCAAGCTGGACTGGCAGATCATGTTCTTCTTCACCATCATCGTGCTGCGGCTGGCGCGCCAGGCCCTGGCGCGACAGTTCCCGAACCGCATCTTTTCCGTAGATAGTCCCAACTGGCCGGTGGAAGTGGCCATTTATGCCACCGCCATCGTTTCCATCGCCATCGCGCTTAAAATCTGGAACAACACGCGCATCGAGATGAAGCTGGAAGAGCAGCATCGCGCCCTGCTGCAGGCGCGCATGGAGGCGCTGCAGAACCAGATCAACCCGCACTTCCTGTTCAACACGCTGAACTCGGTTTCGTCGCTGGTGCGCTTCGATCCCGACACGGCGCGCGACCTCATTATCAAGCTGGCCAACATCCTGCGCCGGCTGCTGCGCTCGAGCGACGCCTTCGTGCCTTTCCGCGAAGAGCTGGAGTTTATTGACGACTACCTGGACATCGAGGTGGTGCGCTTCGGGCGCGACAAGCTGAAGGTGATCAAGGAACTAGACCCCGCCTCGCTCGACGTGCTGGTTCCAGGGATGCTGCTGCAGCCGCTGGTGGAGAACTCCATCAAGCACGGACTCTCGGCCAAGATTGATGGCGGCAGCATTTTTCTGCGCAGCCAGGTGGCCGACGGCACGCTGCAGATCGAAATAGAAGACGATGGTGTGGGCATGGGCTCGGCCAACCTGCTGGAGCGGCCTACGGGCCTGGGGGGCACGGGCATAGGCATGGCCAATGTGGCAGAGCGTCTGAAGGTGCTCTATGGCGATGCGGCGCGCATGGTGATTGACAGCCGCGAAGGCCGCGGGACCTTGGTACGCCTGCGCCTGCCCGTGCTGCACAGCGCCGACACACCCGATTTCTACGTGGCGCGTTCCAGCACCCGGCGGTAGAACTCCTCGTATTGCGGGATGATGCGGTCAGTGCAGAAGCGCGACTGCGCCGCCTGCCGCGACTGCTTGCCCATGGCCCGCAGGCGCGATTCGTCCTGCAGCAGTTCGATGGCGTAGCGCGCCATGGTGGCCACGTCGCCCACATCGGCCAGGAAGCCGCTGACACCGTGCTCCACCACCTCCGGCACGCCGCCCACGCGGGTGGCGATGGGCACCACCTCGCAGGCCATGGCTTCCAGCGCCGCCAGTCCGAACGACTCCAGCTGGCTGGGCAGCAGCATGATGTCAGCCAGCGCCAGCTTTTCGTTGATGCGGTCCTGCTTGCCCAGGAAAAGCACGCGCTCGTGAATCCCTTTGTGCATGGCCAGCCATTCCGCCTGAGAGCGGTCAGGGCCGTCGCCGATCAGGAGCAGGCGCGAAGGAACCTCTTTCTGCACCCGGTCGAAAATCTCGATCACATCGAGCAAGCGCTTTACAGGGCGAAAATTGGAAAGATGCACCAGGAGACGCTCGCCGGGCTTGGCATATTCGGCGCGACGCTGGGTCACGTTGCGGTCGCGCAGGTAAAGATCGCAGTTGACGAAGTTGTAGATCACCTCAATGGAGTTGGGAATTTCGAACTCGCGCAAGGTGCGCTCGCGCAGGTACTTTGAAATGGCGGTGACGCCGTCGCTCTGCTCGATGGAGAAGCGTGTAATGGGCAGGTAAGAGCGGTCCTGGCCGACAAGGGTGATGTCGGTTCCGTGCAGCGTGGTGACGAAGGGCAGACGGCGCCTCTTGCCGCGCCCGGTGGCCAGCATCTGCTTCGCCAGCAAAGCGCTTACCGAGTGCGGGATGGCATAGTGCACGTGCAGCAGGTCGAGCTCGTAGATCTCAGCCACTTCCGCCATGCGGGTGGCCAGCGCCAGGTCGTAAGGCGGGTAGTCGAAGAGCGGGTAACGCGAGACCTCAACTTCGTGGTAGTAGATGTTGGGCTGAGGCGTGGTCAGACGGAAGGGCTGCGAGTAGGTGATGAAGTGCACCTGGTGGCCGCGCTGCGCCAGTTCGATGCCCAGTTCGGTAGCCACCACGCCGCTGCCGCCGTAAGTCGGATAGCATGTGATTCCGATGTTCATGCCGCCCCAGTTGCCGCTGTTGCTGAGGGATTCGATGGAGCATGGGCGGGAAGGATGCAAAAACCGCTCAGCAGTTAGTAGCTGGTAGTTGGTAGCGCGGCTTGAAACCAACTACTAACAACCAGCTACCAACTCCCTCCTTCCAACCGCCAACAGCTAGGAGTTGGCAGCTAGTAGCCGGGTCCACGAAATCAGCTCCACGCCGTACCGCCGCAGTGTTTCCTTCGCCCCTTCTGAGGTTAGCACCCGCAGTTCCTGCTCGCGGGAGGCGCGCAGGCGGGTGCGCACCGTGTTGAGTTCGGCATCGTTATACCCGGGATGGCAGACGAACTCCCAGGTACCCTCAGGAATGGAACCCACAATGGCCTCAAACAGCCCCTGGTCGAGGGCGCCGGTGGTCACGATGCCGAAGGTGCCGTCGGTGGTCAGCATCTGCTCTTCCTGCACGGCCTGGCGAAAATTGTCCAGCAGGCGCCGCAGCGCTTTCACTTCCGAATAGCGTTTCCATAGCTGCGGACGGCGCAACAGGTGGGCAAAGGCCAGGGGCTTCACGGGAGCGAAGGGGTTGCGCAAGGCGCGCACGCCGCAGGCCCGGGCAGCGCGTAGCAGGGGCCGCAGGATGGCGGGGAACATGTGCGCGTGCTTGTGCGTGTCGAAGTGCGAGGTCGTCAGGCCGGCGGCTTGCAGCTTGCGAATCTGAGCTGTGGCTTCCGCCTCCACCTGTGCGGCATCAACTCGTCCGCGCAGGGCGGCGGCCGCGAACTCTCCCATGCCAGCGCGAAAACGACGCTGCTGATTGCCACGGGCCAGCAGAGTGTACACCTGTTCGGGGGGTAGCAGCGGCTCGCCATCCACCAGAACAACGTGGCAGCCAACGTTGAGTTGGGGCGCATTCTGCGCGAGCCGCACCGCCTCTGCAAAGGCTCGGCCTCCTGCCATCAACGTGGCAGAAGTCACAACACCACGCTGGTGCGCTTCCAGGACGGCACGATTGACGCCGGAGGTGAGGCCAAAGTCGTCAGCATTGATAATCAGGCGGCGCACGCCGCCAGTCTAACAGCCAAAATGAGGGGCCAGAATCAGCACAAGAGACACGGAGGCACGGAGAAAGGGAACTCCGAAATGTGATCCCGGACAACGGCGACCAGCTCCAACGACCGACCTGCATTTGGCTTATTCGTTTTCGATGTGCAAAAAGAGCGGGTCCGCTCGCTCGGGTGTGGGCTGGCGGGCCGCAACCGAGCTCAGGATAACAGTAGGAAAAGTGCTTGTCGGTTGAGACTTAGGCTTACGGACACTATCAACTTCCAACTTGCTGCTAATCACCGGGCTTTTGACAACTGACCACTGACAACTGGTTTTAAGCTGTTTTTTCCGCCGGCTCGCGCGCCGTATTTTCCCCCAGAATCAGGCGGATTTTCTCCAGCAGGGCAGGGAAGAGATGTTCCTTGGGAAGGCAGGCCTTGGCGTCCGGCCCGGTTTCGATGGGCCCGTAGCCGGTAACGATAATCACCGGCAGGCTGGGGTCCTTGGCATGGATCTTACGTGCCAGTT
>DASSQB010000409.1:0-2783 GCA_035702725.1 Terriglobales bacterium
ATTATAGATGAGATTTTAGCAGGCCGAGGTGCGGGAAATGTTGATTAGATGGCGGAGGCGCTGCGCTCGCCCCGAAGGGCGAGGGCGCCCGTCGCCACGCAAGGCAATCGAGAGCAGCCTGTCGTTGGCAGCAAAAAACGCAAGGTCCTTCGACTCGGCCGCGGGTTGGTGTACCGCGTCCTCGCTCAGGATGACCTCAGCTATACCCGAGTCATACCTTGCAGTGCCTAGGTTGGGACTTTGAGCACCATGTAGCCGCCGACCAGGGCGAAGATGAGGTCGGGCGACCAGGCCGCCAGCAGAGGCGGGAGCTGGCTGAGATTGCCCATGGCCTCGAACAGGCTGGAGACGATGGTGTAGGCCACCGCAATGCCCACGGCCACAGCCACGCCGGTGAGCGCGCCGCGGCGGGCGGTGGTGAGGGCAAAAGGAATGGCGAGGATGGCCATCACGAAGGTGATCAAGGGGAAGGCAAACTTTTCCTGCAACTGCACTTTAAGGCGGACCACATCGAAGCCGGACTGCTCCAGGTCGCGAATGTAGCGAGTGAGCTCCTCATAACTCATCTCCGAAGATTGCTTCACCTCTTTCTTGAAGTAGGCGGGCGGCTCGTTAAGCTCGGCGAAGGTGGAGACGTCGAATTTCTTATAGGACCCGATGGCCGGGCCGTGGAAGGCGCGGTCCCAGCCCCGCTCATAGATCCAGTTGCCCAACGTGTCCTCCCAGTGGGCGCTGGCGGCGTAAATACGGCGAGTGACCTGGAAACTGTGGGGCTCAAATTCGTAGGCGGTAATGCGGGCAAACCGGTCGCGGTCGGAATCGAAGAACTGGTAGTAGTAAATGGTGTCATGCTGGCCGACAATCCAGCGGCGGTCGGGACGTAAGTAAGTTTGCGCCGGCTTGCCCTTGATGATGTTGCGCAGGGCGTCCTGGCGGCGGTTGGCGGCGGGCAGGTAGAACTGGTCGAAGAAGAAGAGGGCGCCGGCGAGCATCACGCCGGTGAGCAGGATGGGCACCACGATGCGGTAGATGCTGATGCCGCTGGCCTTCATGGCGGTGAGCTCGTTGGCCTTCTGCATAAGCCCCAGCGTGACCAGCACGGCCAGCAGCATGCTCATGGGCGTGGTCTTGTAAATCAGGTACGGGGCCACGTTGAGCAGGTACTCGCCCACGATGGTGAGCGGAATCTTGTTGCGCAGGATGTCGCCCAGCAGCTCGAAGAAGGTGAACACCAGCACCAGGATAAGGAAGGTGGCGAGGATCATCACCAGGTAGGTGACGAATTCCTTCAGGATGTAGTCATCGAGCAGGAGGGGGAAGCGGGCGCTGAACATACGCCGGGGCGAAGCTGCGCGCTCCGGGGCGCCACGACCGGCCAGCAGGGCCTGCTTGCGCTTGAGGACGTGCTGGCTGACGCGCTGCCACCAGGCGCGGGCCGAGCCGATTTCGATGGGCATCTGGTCCACGCGCCAAAGCAGGGCGAGTCCGCCGACAAAGAACAGTATGTTGGCCAGCCACACCCCCAGGGCGGGCGAAAGCTTCCCCTGCCGCGCCAGCGATACCCCAAACAGGGAGATGAAGTAATAAACGAACACCAAACCGATGGTGAGGACAATACCGGTGGACTTGCCGCCTTTCTTGGAGGAGAGTCCGAGCGGGATCCCCACCAGGGCCAGGACCAGGCAGGCGGTGGGCAGGGCCAGGCGGCGGTTAAATTCGATCATGTAGGAGCGGGACTGGCCACGATCCTTGGTTATGTTTGCCTGCCGCAAAAGGCTGCTGGTGCTGAGTTCGGTGGCGGGCGTCGGCTGCCCCTGATTTTCGGGCGGCATCTGGATGGGAATGTCGGTGGCGTTAAAGGTGGTGATGGAATATTGCTGGGGATTTTTGGGGTCGGTTTCGTGCTGTTGCCCGTACATCAGGTGCAGGTGCACGTTCTGCGGGCCTTCGCTGACCGCCATTCCTTGCCGGGCCACGATGATTTTAGGATCGCCGGGATCGGTTACGTCGGCGAGGAAGACGTTGCGCCAGAGAGCGGAGCCGGTCGTTGTGGTGGCGTCCTGCACGTAAAGCACGATGTTGCGGAAGCCCTCGTAGAAGACGCGTGGCTGCACTTCAAAGGACACCTGGGAGGCTTTCAGCTTGTCCTGGAGGCGGTCGAGGGCGGCAGCCGAACGGGGCGCCCAGTAAACGTTGTTCACCATAGCGAGGGCCCAGGCGGCGACAACGAAGATGGAAATAACGCGGACGAAGGTGGAAACGCCGATGCCGCTGGCACGCATGGCGGTGACTTCGCTATCGGCCGCCAAGCGGCTGAGCCCGATCAGAATGCCCACCAGCACGCCCATGGGAATGGTGATGGTGAGGGCGGTGGGGATCGTGAAAAAGAAAAGCTCGGCCACGCTGGGCAGGGGAGCACTGGCGCGCACCACCAATTCCAGAATTCGTTCCAGGTCGCGGAGAAAAATGACAAAGGTGAAGACGGCCGCGCCGATGAGGGCGTGGGAGAGCACTTCCCGCAGAATGTAGCGCGTGAAAATTCTCATGCGGCGCTAAGGAGAGCGTGCAACTGTCTTTAGGAGAAAGTCTAGCATGGGAGAGAAGCAGTTCTCGGTTCTCAGTTCCCAGATTGCAACCGCCCCCCGGTGCCGTCCCTCCGGGACTCTGTTGTTACAACTTATGCGTACCCAGGACTGCCGTCCTGGGCTTTACTATCGCGCCCCTGCGGGGCTGGTGATTCTGAGTGCGCTTCATCTCTTAATCACGCCAGCTTGTGTGGGCGC
>DASSQB010000410.1:0-10964 GCA_035702725.1 Terriglobales bacterium
CGCTCACGCGCCGATTATCGCAGCGCCGAAAGCCTGGTGCACGCGGCGGATATGGCCAAAAGGGCCGCTGATGACGAGCGCTTGCCTTCCCTCAGTTTTAACGGCGATTATGGCGACATCGGCAATCGCCCTACCACTTCGCACGGGACCTTTACCGCAGCCGCGGCGCTCAAATTCCCTATTTTTCAGGGCGGCAAGGTGCGCGCCGACCAGTTGCAGGCGGACGCGCAACTGCAGCAGCGGCGCTCGCAGCTGGACGATATGCGCGGCCGGATCGAATATGAGGTGCGCACGGCCTTCCTGGATTTGAAAACTGCCGCCGAGCAGGTGAACGTGGCCAATAGTTCGGTGGATCTTGCCACCCAGCAACTGGGGCAGGCGCGCGACCGCTTTGCCGCCGGAGTTACCGATACCATTGAGGTGGTGCAGGCGCAGGAAGCCCTGGCCGCGGCCAACGACAATTACATTTCCGCATTGTTCGCGCACAATCTGGCCAAGCTCTCACTGGCTCGCGCACTGGGAGTTGCGGAAGAGGCATCGCAGAAGTTCCTGGGAGGAAAGTAAGTGGCAGATCAGCAAACGACAACCCGGCCACCTGTGGAAGGCGAAGCGGCCCCGCGGGAGCCTTGGCCGGAAGAAGCTGGGCCTCCAACGCGCAAAGGCCGTGCCCAGGGCTATTTTCGCGCCCACCCGCGAGCCAAGTGGGTGCTGCTTGCATTGCTCATCATTATTGTTGTTGCCGGCTACGCGGTCTGGAGCTACTACGCCTCGCGGGAATCCACAGACGACGCACAAATTGACGCGCACATAGTTCCCATCAGCGCGCGTGTCGGTGGAACCGTAGAGAAGGTAAACGTGAATGACAACCAGTACGTAGAGGCGGGAACTGTTCTGGTGCAACTCGATCCCACCGATTATCAGGTTGCGTTGGACCGCGCCCGGGCAGAACTCCAGGATGCCATGGCTACATTGCAGGCAGCGCGCACCGGCGTTCCGCTCACCCACACCACCACCTCCAGCACGCTGAGCAATGCCCAGGCCAGCCTGCGGGCGGCGCAGGAGGAAGTGAGCGCCAGCCAGGCTCGCCTGCGAGAGGCGCAGGCGGAGTATAAGCTGGCGTCCGACGACGTTAAACGCTTTGCCCAGCTGATCAAGAAAGACGAAATTCCGCAACAGCGTTATGACGCGGCAGTCACGGCAGAACAGCAAGCGGCGGCCTCCGTAGACGCCGCGCGCGCCGCCGTGGCCAACGCGCAGAGTCACGTGGCTCAGGCCCAGGCCATGGTTCAAGGGGCTGAAACGGCGCCCCAGCAGGTTGCCATCACGCGCGCAAAGGCTGGGTCGGCCGAAGCCAACGTGGCCCGGCTGAAGGCGGCGCTGCAACAAGCTGAGCTCAACCTGCAGTACACCGTGATTCGCGCTCCTGTCACCGGCGTCGTCAGCAAGAAGACCGTGGAGCCGGGGGAAGTTATTCAGGCGGGCCAGCCGGTGCTGGCGTTGGTGAACCTGGAGTACGTGTGGGCAACCGCCAACTTTAAGGAGACCCAACTAAAGAACATGCGTCCCGGACAACCGGCCAAAGTTGAGGTGGATGCCTATGGCCGCACCTATAACGGCCACGTGGACAGCATTGGCGGCGCCACCGGCGCGCGCTTCAGCCTGCTGCCTCCGGAAAATGCCACCGGCAATTACGTCAAGGTGGTGCAGCGCGTGCCGGTGAAGATCGTATTCGAGAAGGGACAGGACCCGCACCACCTGCTGCGGCCGGGGATGTCGGTGGTTCCCACCGTACTTACCAAGTAGCCCATGGCCAACAACGGCACCGAAACACGCGGTCAGCCTTTCGTCAATCCCTGGCTGATTTCTGTCGCCGTGATGCTGGGCACCTTCATGGAGGTGCTGGACACGACTGTAGTCAACGTGTCTCTGCCTCACATCGCCGGCAATCTGTCTGCAACGGTGGACGAAGCTACCTGGGTTCTGACCTCCTACCTGGTGGCCAACGCCATCGTTCTGCCGCTCACCGGCTGGCTCTCCAATCATTTCGGCCGCAAGCGCGTGCTCATGACCTCCATTGCCGGCTTCACCATCGCCTCAGTTTTCTGCGGCATGGCGCCCAACCTGCCCGCGTTGATCATCTTTCGGGTGGTGCAGGGGGCATGCGGCGGCGGCCTGCAACCGCTCTCTCAGGCCATCATGCTGGAGGCGTTTCCGCCGGAGGAACGCGGCAAGGCCATGGCTTTCTGGGGCTTGGGAATTGTCGTAGCGCCCATGCTGGGTCCGGTGATGGGCGGCTGGATTACCGACAGCTACAGTTGGCGCTGGATTTTCTATATCAACTTGCCGGTGGGTGCTGCCGGCCTGATTATGTCGAAGTTGTTCATCTTTGACCCGTCTTATATCAAACGCCAGGCTGGCGGCGTGGATTACTGGGGCATCGGCTTCCTGGCGGTGGGCATCGGCGCGCTGCAGGTAATGCTCGACAAAGGCCAGGAGGACGATTGGTTCGGCTCGCACTTCATCCTGATTTTGGCCATACTCGCCGCGGTTGGCCTGTCGGTATTCATCATTCACGAACTGCTGGACTGGCACCCTGTAGTTAACCTGCGAATATTCAAGCAGCGCACCTATGCCACAGGTGTCTTTCTGATGACCACCCTGGGCTTCGGCCTCTATGGCAGCATGGTCTTGATTCCCATCCTGCTGCAAACCTTGCTTGGCTATCCCGCCATGAATGCCGGCCTGGCCATGCTGCCGCGCGGTTTGGGCTCATTTATTGCCATGCCCATTGTCGGCATGCTGACCGCCAAGTTTGAGGCGCGCAAACTGCTCACCGGAGGCCTGCTGGGCGCTGCCTTCAGCATGTATGCCCTCTCCCACCTCAATTTGAATGCCGGTTATTGGGATATTGCCTGGCCGCAGTTCATCCAGGGCTTCGCTTTGGGCTTCATCTTCGTGCCCCTGACCACGGCCACGCACGATCCCATTCCCAAGGAGCAGATGGGCAACGCCACCAGCATATTCAATGTGATGCGTAACCTCGGGGGCAGCATGGGCATCGCCGGCGCCACTACTATCGTGGCGCGCAATACGCAGACTCACATCAACGATCTGGTTACGCACGTGACCGGCTATGACATGGCCACACGTCAGATGCTCAACGCGGCCCGCGCCGGATTCATGAGCAAGGGGATGGACTTCTCCACCGCGACCCACCAGGCGTATGCCGCGGTCTTCGGCATGATTGCTCGCGAGGCATCCATGATCTCCTTCAATGGCGCGTTTTTCCTGCTGGGAGTTCTGTTCCTCGTGGTTACGCCCCTCATCCTGCTGATGCGCAAGCCCAGGCACAAAGGCGCCGCCGTCGCCGCCCACTAGAGCCTGCCAACCCAAGAGCGCTCGAGAACGGATAATCTCAACCGGATGGGTTTGGGTCGCTAACCCGGACGAAAATCACTTTTTGATCAGACGTCAGGAGAAACGGAAATATAATGTCGTAATGCGATGTAAACAAGCGATTGCGCGTCCCTCTTTTCCCTTCGAACTGCCCCAGCAGCGCAAGCCTCCCCAGACGAAACAGGAGCGTCTCTATGACTGACCGCACCGTTCGTCTTATCACCAGGCGCCAGTCCACCCCTGATGCCAAACCTTATTGGGAGGAGTTCGACCTCCGCTGGCGGCCGGGGATGAACGTGATCACGGGATTGATGGACATTGCAGCCAATCCCGTAGACCGCTTCGGCAAGCCCACAACTCCCGTGGTTTATGACTCCAATTGTCTGGAGGAGGTATGCGGCTCCTGTGCGATGCGCATCAACGGGCGGGCTGCCATGGCTTGTTCCGCGCTCGTGGATAAACTCAGGCAGCCGATCCGACTGGAGCCACTCTCGCGTTTCCCGGTGGTGCGCGATCTGGCGGTGGACCGCAGCGTGCTCTTCGAGAATCTCAAGCGTGTCCGCGCTTGGGTTCCCGTGGACGGCACCTACGATTTAGGCCCCGGCCCGCGAGTTGATCCTAAGACCCAGGAAATTATGTATCCACTCTCACGCTGCATCTCCTGCTGCCTGTGTCTGGAGGTCTGCCCGCAGGTGACCAAGGCAACGAGCTTTGTGGGTGCGGCTATCATCAACCAGGTGCGGCTGTTTAATGAGCACCCGACCGGCAAAGCGCTAAAGGCCGATCGCCTGCATGGCCTGATGGGCGATGGCGGTATCCATGAATGTGCTTACGCGCAGAATTGCGTGCAGATTTGCCCCAAGGGTATCCCTCTTACTACCTCCATATCCATCGTCTACGGACAGGTGATGAAACAAGCCCTTGCAGACCTGTTGCGCAATCCCGAGGCCGCCACCGAAGGCCCGGCAGGCCACAAAAGGGCGGTGGGCTGAAGCTTGCTCCGCGTGCCTAAGGCTAGTTACTGGCTTCCGACTCCCGCGATTTACAATGACCGACTGGACCCATGATTGCCCTGACCGCCGCCGCGCTGCTCACGCCCCGGGAACGAATCGAGCAACCACTGCTGCTGCTGGATAACGGGAAGATCACGGAGGTGACCTCGCGTGCGGCTCGAGGCATCCCGAAAGGCGCCCGCCACTTCGATTTCCCCGGCGCGGTGCTAGCCCCGGCTTACCTCGACATCCACATTCATGGCGGCATGGGTCATGACGTGATGGAACCAAATGCGGACGGCCTCGCCCGTTTCGAAGGATTCCTTGCGCAACATGGGGTGGCCGCCTACTTGCCCACCACCGTTACCGCACCGGAAGAGAACATTCTGCGTGCCCTGGATTGGCTGGCGCAGAGAATCGAAAAAGCAGATGCTTCCGGTGCAGGCGCACGTCCTCTTGGCATTCACCTGGAGGGGCCTTTCATCAGCCATGTCCGGCGCGGTGTTCACCCGCCCGAATACCTGGTACCACCTACACTGTCCCGATTTGAGCGCTACTGGCAGGCAGCCCGGGGACATATCAAGGTAATGACCATTGCCCCGGAAGTAGAAGGAGCAATGGAGGTAATTGCGGAAGCCTCGCGGCGAGGCGTCTGTTGCAGCATTGGCCACTCTGATTCTGACCTGCCGACGGCGAAGGCGGCGATCGCTGCGGGCGCGCATCACGCCACTCATACTTTTAACGCCATGCGCCCGCTGGATCATCGCCAACCCGGCCTGCTGGGCGCTGTGCTCACCGACCCTGGCGTCACCGCCGACATCATTGCCGATGGCATCCACCTGAACCCCACCGTCGTCCAACTGTTCTTAAGAGCCAAGGGAACGCAAGCTGCCGTGCTGATCACGGACGCCATCAGCGCTACTGGCATGCCTGAGGGCAGGTATCGCCTGGGCTCGTTCGAGGTCGAAGTTAGGGGCAACAAGTGCACTCGAGGTGACACGCTGGCGGGCAGTGTTCTGCGCCTGGACCAGGCTGTGCGCAATGTCATGCAATTTGCCGGCTGGACGCTGGAAGAAGCCGTTCAGTTAGCCAGCGGCAACCCGGCAGCAGCGATTGGGGAAAAGAGCAGAGGCGTTCTCGCGGCGGGAGCGGACGCCGATGTTGTCGTTCTCAGCCCTCGCGGTGAAGTGCAAAAGACTATCATTGCCGGCAAAGTGGATTAGCGCCGCACAATCACGCTCAACCTCTACTGGGATTTGGCAACGCTGCCGTGGCCCGAACATCAGAATGTGAAAACGGAGGAATGGAATGAGCACCCAAGGAACGTCTCGTATGCAGTATCGCCGCCTGGGCCGCACCTCGGTAATGGTTTCCGCCATTGGCTTGGGATGCATGGGCATGTCGGAATTCTACGGACCGCGCAATGACCAGGAATCCGTTGACGTCATTCACCGCGCCCTCGAGCTCGGCCTCAACTTCCTCGACACTGCCGATGCTTACGGGATAGGCCACAATGAAGAACTGGTGGGCAATGCTATCCGTGACCGACGCGACAAGGCCTTTCTGGCCACCAAGTTTGGCAATGTTCGCACTCCGGATGGCGGCTGGGCCGATATCAACGGCCGCCCGGAATACGTCCGGCAGGCCTGCGAAGCCAGCCTGAAGCGCCTCGGCCTGGAAACCATTGATCTCTATTACCAGCACCGGGTTGACCCCAAAGTGCCCATTGAGGAAACGGTGGGCGCCATGGCCGGCCTGGTCGAGCAGGGCAAAGTGCGTTATCTCGGGCTCTCGGAAGCGGCACCGCAAACCATTCGCCGCGCCCACAAAGTGCACCCTATCGCCGCGCTGCAAACCGAGTACTCCCTGTGGACACGTGACCCAGAAGGCGAGGTCATCCCGACCTGCCGCGAACTGGGAATCACCTTTGTAGCCTACAGCCCGCTGGGACGCGGTTTCCTGACTGGCAAGATCCAGAACCTAAATGATCTTGCGCCCGACGACTGGCGCCGCCGTAATCCGCGTTTCGAGGACCAAAACCTGCAGCACAACCTAGAACTGGCAAAACGGGTTGAGAGCCTGGCTGCAGAGAAGAAATGCACTCCCGCCCAGCTGGCATTGGCCTGGTTGCTGGCTCAAGGCGAGGACATTGTTCCCATTCCCGGCACCAAGCGGCAGAAGTATCTGGAGGAGGACATCGCAGCGGTCAATGTCCGGCTTAGCGCAGAGGAGTTGACCCGAATTGAAAAAGCAGCGCCGAAAGGCGTCGCCGCCGGCCAACGCTACCCCGATGAAGGCATGCGCCGGGTCAACCTGTAGGGGTTTCCCCGATGGAAAGCGCACGGGGCCAGCACATAGCGGACGCAAGACTCGGAACTTTGAAACTAAGCTCTCACGTCACTGAACTCCCTCCAGCCCTCATGTAATATGAGGTTCCCGGACCGCCGCGTCCGGGATGGAGGCCTTCTTGACCACTCACAAAATCCGCGTCATTCAGTACGGAGTTGGACCAATCGGCGCCGGAATTGTGCGTTTGATGCTGCAAAAGCCGGAAATTCAAATAGTTGGAGCTATTGACCTGGACCAGCAGAAGGCCGGCAAGGACCTGGGCCGCATTGTTGGCGCGGAGCGCGATCTGGGAGTAGTCATTCGGAGCGATGCCCGCGACGTTTTGCGCGCTGGCGCCCATGTGGTTGTGCATACCACCTCTTCGTATCTCACCCAGGTCTCCGACCAACTCATTAGCTGTTTGCAGGCGGGCAGCAACGTGGTCTCCACCTGCGAGGAACTGGCTTACCCATTCCGCAAGCATCCCGAACTTTCTCAGCAACTGGATCGGGCGGCGCGCGAACATCGGGTTGCCCTGCTGGGCACGGGCGTAAATCCGGGCTTTGCCATGGACAAGCTGGTGCTCACGCTCTCCACCGCCTGCCAGGAAGTGCGGCAGGTGAAGGTGCGCCGGGTGGTGGACGCGTCACGCCGCCGCCTTCCGCTGCAGAAAAAAGTAGGCGCCGGCATGAGCGTGGAGGAATTCCGGGCACAGGTGCAGGCCGGCGTCATCAAGCACCACGGGCTGCCTGAATCGGCGGCAATGATCGCCGACTCGCTGGGTCTGCGCGTAGACACCATCGAGGAAACCATCGAGCCCGTGGTGGCCCAGGATACGGTTCGCAGCGAATTCCTGGAGGTCGCACCCGGGCGGGTCAAAGGCGTGCGCCAGGTGGCCCGGGGAGTGGGTGACGGCCAGGAAAACGTATGCCTGCAACTGGAAATGTATCTGGGCGCTCCTGAACCCGTGGATTCAATTGAGATTAGCGGTGTTCCCGACCTCAGGCTGGCGATCCCCGGAGGCATCCATGGCGACCTGGCCACGGCTGCTATCGCCGTGAATTGCATTCCTGCGCTATTGGAAGCCAAGCCCGGCCTGCTCACGTCGCGCGACATTCCCATGCGCTTTCTGCCGGGCGTGACGCAAATGCAGACCGTAGGCGCCTGATGCACCGCGGCAGAGAGGGTTGGTTGCGTGCAATGTCCCCAGAGACGTAACAAGTTACGTCTCTACAGAATTTCGCCATCGTACAAGTGGAAATGGGTCCAATTTACCCAATTACCCGATTGCTCAATTGCACAATTTAGTTGGGTTTTTTCCCGTTCAGGCGATAGCGGGAAAAGGCGCGGTTGGCCGCACGCGCCAGTTGGTCCAAGTTGGAAGGAGTTGCGCTTTCTTCATCCGTGCCCTGGCGCAACGCCTGGCGCAGCTTTTCACGCAGAGCGGAATCCTGGTTCACCACCTGGCAATAGAACCAAAGGAAATGACGCATCTGGTCCAGGGCCGACTTCAAGGTCTCCAGGGCTTCCACGCTAACCGGTTCTTCCTCCGGATCAGCCGGCGTCTGCATGGCCGCTAAATTGAGCTCCTGCTGGATCACTCTCAGGTCTTCGGCGACGCGCTCGATGCGAGCTGTGACTTCGTCCATGGCCCTGTTCCCTTCTCCTGCACGTGCCGACACACCGTGCAAGAAGACAAGCCTACATTCTCATCCGCAGGTTGCAGCAGCCAGATGTCCTGTGTCCATGAGCCTTGGTAATGGAATGTTACTTCCGGCGGAAGCCGCTCCCAGCAGGCATTTCCGGGCAGCCTTTCAGCGTAAAAAAAGACTCCGAAGTAACCGCTCTCCAGCCGCCGGCATGCCCGCCGGGAATCGTCACACCGTGGACCGCCGAGGCCCGCGCACAAAGTGAACAATCAGCGAGATCACCGCCACTACCAGCAGCAGGTGAATCAGCCCGGAGGTAACGTGCACCGCCAGCCAGAAGATCAGCCACAGCACCAGCAGAACAAAGAACAACCACAGGAAAATTCCCATGGCAAAGCCTCCTTCGGCTTCCGTTATGAAGCCGTATTGGGCTTAGAGGAGACTGCGTACAGAGCAGGTTGCACCCCGGCGCGCCGCAGACAAGCAGCTTTCGTTTCTAGCCTCGGCCTTTCTCTAAGCCTTTTAGCTGATTTGTGTTACAACCCTTTCTGTGCAGAGCGCGAAGGCGGCGCGCGGGGGCCTGGTCCGGAGTATCGGACGCTGGAGCCTGGCCGCGCTCATGGTCAACTCCGTCATCGGCAGCGGCATCTTTGGCCTGCCTTCCCTGATTACCCGACAACTTGGCGCCGCCGGGCCGGTGGCCTGGGTAGCGGCGGCGGTTTTCAGCGGAATTATCATGCTGTGCTTCGCCGAGGTGGCCTCGCGCTTTGCCGAGACTGGCGGCCCTTATCTTTATGCTCGGGTTGCCTTCGGGCGCTTCACGGGGATTCTGATGGGCTGGCTGACCTGGCTGGTTCGCCTGGCTTCCGCGGCAGCCAACGCCAACCTGTTCATCATTTACATGGCAGAATTCTGGATACACGCCCAGGCGCCTCTCGCGCGGATAGTAGTGCTGACCGCGCTGATCGGCATGCTGACCGCTATCAATTACTGCGGCGTGAACGCCGGCACACAACTCAGCAACGTATTCACCGTGGCCAAGTTGTTACCCCTGTTGGTTTTCATCCTGCTGGGGGTTGCGTATTTGCTTACTCACCATCAACCCGTCCAGATTGGATTTGCCAACACCGCACACGGTTCCTGGCTGGATGCCATGATCCTCATGGTCTTTGCCTATGGCGGGTTCGAAGGCGCGCTGTTGCCCATGGGCGAGGCCAAGGATCCGCGTCGCGACGCTCCTTTCGCGCTGATTGCAGCCCTGGTCATCTGCGCGGTGGTTTACACGCTGGTGCAGGTAGTGGTGATGGGAGTGCTGGCAAACTCCGCGGCCAGCGACCGCCCGTTGGCGGTGGCAGCGCACGTCTTCATGGGCGAGGTTGGGACAACCTTCATTACGGTGGGCGCTTTGCTCTCCGTTTATGGCTACCTGGCCTCCATGACCTTGAATGTGCCGCGCCTTACTTTTGCACTGGCTGAGCAGGGCGACTTTCCCCGGGTGTTCGCGGCGGTGCACCGGCGTTTCCGCACGCCCTATGTTTCCATCCTGGTCTTCGGTGCGCTGCTTTGGGTGTTGGCCGTCACGCGCAGCTTCGAATGGAACGTAGTGCTTTCGGCGATAGCCAGGTTGTTTTACTACGGCATCGTGTGCGCTGCCCTGATCGTGCTGCGCCGCCGCGCTCCGGGCGAGGCCCGCTTCCGCCTGCCGGGGGGATCCGCGGTGGCCATAGCTGGAATTGCGCTTTGCGTAGTGTTTCTTACGGCCATGCAGCGCGGTGCCTTCTACATTTTGGCCGTGGTGGCTGTCATCGCCTTCCTGAACTGGTTGTGGGCAAGCCGGCGGGCGGAGAGTTCTCTACAGGCACCTTCGAGCAGCAACTCATAACGAAAGTTGCTCTTGACTCTGACATTCGCTCTGCTCAGTGTGACAGACGCATTGTGTGTTCATGCGCGCGGGTGTTACGCTACGCGCTTCCATGAAAAGGCTCCTGGGGACACTGCTTCTGCTCTCATGCGCGAGCGCGCACGCTTTTGGCGCGCCTGCTGACTACGTCCTGCAAAAAGACGTGGCTGTTCCCATGCGCGATGGCGTGGTGCTGCGCGCTGATATCCTGCTTCCCCGCGTCAAAGGCCGCTTCCCTACCCTGGTCTACCGAACTCCCTACAACAAGGAAGAAGCGCTCAACGGCTACACGACCTTTCAGCACGCGGTTGAGCGCGGCTATGCCGTAGTGGTTCAGGATGTACGAGGACGTTATGCGTCCGGCGGGGACTTTGCCGCATATCAGAATGAAGGGCGCGATGGTTATGACACCATCGAGTGGGCAGCACACCAGCCCTGGTCCAACGGCAACATCGGCAGCTTTGGCCTCTCCTACCCCGGCGCTGTTCAATGGCTGGCCGCGGTGGAGAGTCCGCCGCACTTGAAGGCCATGGTCCCGGCCATGACCTTTTCCACTCCACGAAATTTCTTTTATTCCAGCGGAGTCTTCGACATGTCGTGGATCGCCTGGACCTGGGAGAACATCGCGCCCGACCTCCGCGTAAAGAAGAACCTGCCTGGTCCACGAACGTACCAGGAAGCGGAGGCCGCCTGGCCTAA
>DASSQB010000411.1:0-2547 GCA_035702725.1 Terriglobales bacterium
TCGCCCGCGCCCGCGTAGATGGCGAACTGGTGAACCTGGAAGACGATCTCCGCCTCGATAAGCGCAAGAACCACACCATCGAGGTGGTCATTGACCGCCTGCTGGTCAAGCCCGGCATCGAGCAGCGCCTGGAAAATTCCATCAACACTGCCATGAAGCTGGCTGATGGCCTGGTGCAGGTAGCCGTGGTGAGCGGCGAAGAACATCTTTACTCCGCCAAGCTCGCCTGTCCCGATTGCGGCATCAACGTGCCGGTTCTGGAGCCACGCTCGTTTTCCTTCAACAGCACCTACGGCGCTTGTCCCGAATGCCACGGCCTGGGCAGCAAGTACGATTTCGACCCTGCCAAAATCATCGTGGACTGGTCCAAGCCCCTGCTCGATGGCGGTCTCGGCCCTGGCTCCGGCTCCTCCTACCTGCAGCACATGCTCCAGCTTGCGGCCGCCGCGCACGGCTTCGACTTGAACACGCCTTTCGAGAAGCTGCCGGATAAAGTTCAGGACCTGGTGCTCTACGGCGAACCCACCAGGCGCAACGGCGGTCCACGCACCGGTTTTCGCGGCGTGCTTGCCTACCTGAACAGTTCCCTGGAAGAGGCCTCGTCCGACAGCTACCGCGAGTGGCTGCTCAACTACATGTCAGCCACTCCCTGCCCGGTCTGCCATGGTAAGCGCCTGCGCCCGGAGAGCCTCGGGGTAAAGGTGAACGGCATGTCCATCGCCGACTTCACCGCGCTGCCGGTCTCGCGTGCGCTGAACGTCGCTGCCAATATCAAGCTGGCCGGCCGCGAGCAACTCATCGCCGGCCGCATCGTGCACGAAGTTGTGGAGCGTCTGCAGTTCCTGAATGCGGTTGGGCTCGGCTACATCTCCCTCGACCGCTCCGCCGCCACCCTCTCCGGCGGCGAAGGCCAGCGCATCCGCCTGGCCACGCAAATCGGCTCTCGCCTGCGCGGCGTGCTCTACGTCCTCGACGAGCCCTCCATCGGCCTGCACCATCGCGACAATGGCCGCCTGCTGGCCGCGCTCGAATCTCTGCGCGACCTGGGCAACACGGTGCTGGTGGTCGAGCACGACGAAGAAACTATCCGCCGCGCCGATTACGTGATTGACCTCGGCCCCGGCGCCGGCCGCCATGGCGGCCACCTGGTCGCCCACGGCACCCCCGGGGACCTCATGCGCGCGCCCGAATCGCTCACCGGTCAGTACATCTCCGGCAAGAAACACATCCCCATGCTGCCCGACCGCCGCCAGCCCAACGACAAGGCCATCTCCGTGCTCGGCGCGTGCGAAAATAATCTCAAGAATCTCGACGCCAGCTTCCCCCTGGGCGTCATGACTCTGGTCACCGGCGTTTCCGGTTCTGGAAAATCCACGCTGGTCAACGACATCCTCTACCGCGCCCTGGCCCGCCACCTCTACCACTCCCGCGAGAATCCCGGCGAGCACAAGGCCATCGTGGGTATGGAAAACATTGACAAGGTCATCCAGATTGACCAGTCGCCGATTGGCCGCACCCCGCGCTCCAACCCGGCGACCTACACCGGCGTCTTCACCCACATTCGCGACCTCGACGCCATGCTGCCCGAATCGCGCGAGCGCGGCTACAAGGCCGGTCGCTTTTCCTTCAATGTGGCCGGCGGCCGCTGCGAGGCCTGCCAGGGCGAAGGCCAGCGCCGCATCGAAATGAATTTTCTGCCCGATGTCTACGTGCTGTGCGAAGTCTGCGGAGGCAAGCGCTATAACCACGAGACCCTGGCGGTGAAGTACAACGGTTATTCCATCGCCGACCTGCTGGAGAGCCCGGTCTCCGACGCGCTGCCGATCCTGGAAAACATTCCCCAGGTCCGCCAGAAGCTGCAAACTTTAGTGGACGTCGGCCTCGGCTACATTCATCTCGGCCAGTCGGCGGTCACCCTCTCCGGCGGTGAAGCCCAGCGTATTAAGCTGGCCCGCGAACTCAGCAAGCGCCAGACCGGCCGCACCCTCTACCTGCTCGACGAGCCCACCACCGGCCTGCACTTTGACGACGTCAAAAAGCTGCTCGACGTCCTCCACCGCCTCACCGACCTGGGCAACACCATCATCATCATCGAGCACAACCTCGACGTCATCCGCAACGCCGATTGGATTATTGACCTTGGCCCCGAAGGCGGCGAGCACGGCGGGCGCATCGTCGCCCAGGGCACCCCCGAGCAGGTGGCCCGCCAGAAGAAGTCATTCACCGGGCAGGCCCTGGCTGAATATTTCTCCCGCAACGGCAACGCCCGCCTCCCCGCCGTCAGCACCCAATAGAGGTACGAGGGCGTCATGCTGAACCGCTTCAGCGGTGAAGCATCTCGCCCGTACTGGCATCCATTCTCACCTTTGTCATCCCGAGCGAAGTCGAGGGACCTTGCGCTTGTGGCAGGGGCGCCCATCTCACATTTTCACGATAGTCATCCTGAGCGCAGCGAAGGACCTGCTCTTCTGCGCGGACTACTGAGGCGGATTCACATTGCCCACAAAAAACTTCGGGGACGCTCATCGCGTCCCCGGTATGCTTCAC
>DASSQB010000412.1:0-3473 GCA_035702725.1 Terriglobales bacterium
AGTATGTGGAGTGGGCGCTGCGCCGCGGCCTGGACGTGGACGAGTTTGGGCCGCGCTTGAGCTTCTTCTTTAACGCGCACAACGACTTTTTCGAGGAGATTGCCAAATACCGCGCTGCGCGCAAAATCTGGCAGCAGGTGATGAAGGAGCGCTTCCACGCCCGCAACCAGCGTACCTGGCTGATGCGCTTCCATACTCAGACGGCGGGTGTTTCTCTGCCGGCGCAGCAGCCCATGAACAATATTGCCCGGGTGGCCCTGCAGGCACTGGCGGCGGTGCTGGGCGGCACACAGTCGCTGCACACCGATTCCTACGACGAAGCCCTGGCTCTTCCCACGGAACAGGCCGCGCGCATCGCCCTGCGCACGCAGCAGATCATCGCCTACGAATCGGGCGTAGCCCAGACCGTGGATCCCCTGGGCGGCTCCTACTTCCTGGAGCGCATGACGCTGGACATGGAAAAGGGGGCCTTCGACTATTTCTCGAAGCTGGACGCCATGGGCGGCATGGTCAAGGCCATCGAGCGCGGTTATCCACAAAAAGAAATTGCGGAGTCCTCTTACCAATACCAGCGCGCCGTCGAGGCCAAAGAAAAGATCATTGTCGGCGCGAATGAATTCGCGATTGACGAGCCGTCGCCCAACATCCTCTACATTGACGAGTCAGTAGCCCGCCAGCAGACCGCCAAGCTGAAGGCCCTGCGCCAGCGCCGCTCCAACGACGAAGTCAGCCGCCGCCTGGAGGCGCTGAAGCGCGCCGCCGCGCAGGAGCCCAGGCTGCCCGCCAATGGCGCGGTTTCCGACGCCAACACCATGCCCTACATCGTGGACGCGGTGCGCGCCTACGCCACCGTAGGCGAAATCTGCGATGCCCTGCGCCAGGTGTACGGCACCTACACCGAAGTGAGCATTACGTAATTGAGTAATTCAGTAATCGGGTAATTGTGTAATCGGTAAGCGGTTGAATAATTCTTAACTTCTCTTCTGTAAGCAAATGAAACGCGCCATTCGCCATCTGCAGCAGGCCGATCCTGTTATGGCCGGGATCATCGAGCGCATTGGGCCGTTCAAGATGCGCTACCGCGAGCCCAGCTTTGACGCCATGGCCCGCTCCATCGTCTTCCAGCAACTGCACGGTAAAGCCGCCGCTACCATCTTCGAGCGTGTGCGCACCGCGTGCCAGAACGGAAGTTGCCAGCGTGGGGACGGGGCTGCGCCCCGTCCTGGGCGGGGCACAGCCCCGCCCTCACGCGAGCTCGACGACATCACTCCCGCTTCCATCCTGGCGCTCAGCGAAGAGCAAATGCGCGCCTGCGGACTTTCCCGGCAGAAGCTGAGCTACCTGCGCGACCTGGCCCAGCGCACGGCTTCCGGCGAAATTGAATTTGACCGCCTGCCCGCAATGTCGGACGAAGACGTCATCGAGCACCTGACCCGGGTAAAAGGCATTGGCGTGTGGTCGGCGCAGATGTTTCTCATCTTCGCCCTGCGTCGCCCCAACGTGATGCCCACCGCCGATTACGGCATCAATTTCGCCATCAAGAAAGCCTACCGCAAGCGCCAGATGCCCAAGCCTAAGCACATCCTGAAAATCGCCCGCCCCTGGCAGCCCTACTGCTCCGTCGCCTGCTGGTATTTGTGGCGCTACGCCGAACTCAAAGATCCTTCTTAACCACCGAGGACACTAAGAAAGAATCGCCATCTTCACCACAAAGGGCACGAAGGTCCACGAAGGATTTTGATTTCTTTTGAGCGCTTCAGGACCTTTTCCCCGACCGCACGAATATATGGGGACTACGCAACGTTGCGAACCGCCTGCACATCCCCTCGACTTCCATTCGACCCAATGACATGAAACTCTTGAGAATGCCTTCGTGATCCTTCCTGTCCTTTGCGGTGACGGCTTCCTCTGTGTCCTCTGTGGTGAATGACCTGTTTGTGGTTTAATGAAGGGTTCGATGGCGGACGAACGCAAAATCCGTGTGCTGGTGGCCAAGCCCGGCCTGGACGGCCATGACCGGGGCGCCAAGGTCATCGCCCGCGCCCTGCGCGATGCCGGCATGGAGGTCATCTACACCGGCCTGCGCCAGACTCCGGAGATGGTGGCCAACGCCGCCCTGCAGGAAGATGTGGACGTGATCGGCCTCTCCATCCTCTCCGGCGCGCACAATGCCATCGTGCCCCGGGTCATGGAACTGCTGCGCCAGAACAAGATGGACGACGTATTGGTGCTGGTGGGCGGCATCATTCCCGACCAGGACATCGAGGGACTGAAGAAGGCGGGCGTGGGCGGCATTTTCCAGCCCGGCACTTCCATGGACGAGATTGTGGAATTCATCCGCAAAAACGCGCGGCCGGATAAAGCAGCACTTAGCCATTAGCACTTAGCATTTAGCCCCTAAACTTTCTCTGCCACCCCGAAAGGATCCAGAGGCTAACTGCTAACTGCTAATTGCTGCCTTTCCATGACCACCCATCAACGCGAACTGATCGAGAACGCCGTCGGCCCCGCCCCCTGGTACTGGAAGACCTTCCCGCCGGTGGAAGCCAACTCCGGGCAGGAGTATGAGTGGCGCTACCACGGTGACCAGGGCGAACTACCCTACCTGGTCACATTGGGCCTGGCGCAGGAGCCGCACACGCCGCGCCTGGCGCTTAATACTTATTGCCGGGCTTTTCCGCTTCCGTCCAAACTGTTGGGCATCTGGTGCCCGGAGCCGCGCACTCTTCGGGTGCTGTGCTTCGATCCCGACCAACTCAAGGCGTTCTCCTTTGTGGACATCGTGGGCTGGTTCAAGCAGTCCACCGAACGCGTTTACTCCGCCACCGAGCCTCTGGCTGAATTCGAAATTAACTCCGCTCTGCCCGAAGGCGTGCACAAGGTGGAGGTGCCCGAACCTTTCCGTGCTCTCGACGAACTGCTGTTGCTCACTTCTTACCCGCCACGCACGCGTGATGACGCCGCCAGCGCAATCTACGTTCTTTATCCCCAGGCCGGGCTGGTGGAGGTGGTGCCCCAGAAGTGGTTCACACTCAATCAGTACGACGTCGGCCGGCAGTGGATTTCGCGCGTGGCCCGCGATCCCGGTACCCACCGCATTCTGGGCGAGGCCGTGCGCGTGGGGAACTTTGAACTCACCGAAGACGGCAAGCAGGTGGAACGGTGGCTGAGTACCAGCACTTAGCATGCAGCACTCAGCCCGTGACCTCTGTTGCCTGGCTGAATGCTGATGGCTGAGTGCTGATGGCTATTTGTAATTTGGCAAATTTGTAATTTGTAATTGAAACCCGCCGGGCCCGTGTGGTTTGGTGCAAATTGCAGATTACAAATTACCAATTACAAATCCGGGACTCGGTCCGCATCCTGGGACTCCGCTCGCCCGACGGCACCAACCGCCTTACTCGCGCCTGCATTCTGGAGCTCCACGCCGCCCTCCGCGACTTAGCCCGCGACACCGGGCCTTTGATCGTTAC
>DASSQB010000413.1:0-3615 GCA_035702725.1 Terriglobales bacterium
AATGGCGGCAGCCGGCGGAAGGCCAATTTTTCGATACGAGCGATCCGGCATCCGGCGAAAAGCTGGCCAGCGTGGCGCAGGGCTCGGCGGCGGACATTGATGCCGCGGTACAGGCGGCGAAAGGGGCGCTGCCGAAATGGCAGAAGCTGAAGTCGCATCAGCGTGCCCGGTTTCTCTATGCCCTGGCGCGCGTGGTGCAGCGGCATTCGCGGCGGCTTGCCGTTCTGGAAACGATGGACAATGGCAAGCCCATCCGGGAGAGCCGCGACATTGATATTCCGCTGGTGGCGCGCCATTTCTATCACCACGCGGGCTGGGCGCAGCTTCTGGAAAAAGAGTTTCCGGGCTACACCGCCTGCGGCGTGGTGGGGCAGATTATTCCCTGGAATTTTCCGCTGCTCATGCTGGCGTGGAAGATCGCTCCGGCGCTGGCCACGGGAAACACCGTCGTGCTGAAGCCGGCGGAGTTTACGCCGCTCACCGCGCTGGCCTTCGCGGAAATTTGCCAGGAGATCGGCCTGCCCGCAGGCGTGGTCAACATTGTTACGGGCGACGGCTCGACGGGCGAAGCGCTGGTGAAGCACCCCGAGGTGAACAAAATTGCGTTCACCGGTTCGACCGAGGTGGGGCGGGCAATCCGCCGAGCCACCGCTGATACGCACAAACGGCTTTCCCTGGAGTTGGGCGGCAAATCGCCATTTGTGGTTTTTGAAGACGCCGACCTCGACAGCGCCGTGGAGGGCCTCGTGGATGCCATCTGGTTCAACCAGGGCGAGGTATGCTGCGCGGGCTCGCGCCTGCTGATGCAAGAGAGCATCGCCGAGGTTCTTATTGGCAAGATTCGCGACCGCATGAGCACGTTGCGCATGGGCCCGCCGCTGGATAAGGGGATTGATATTGGCGCCATCGTCGCGCCGGTGCAATTGGAGCGGATTCGCCGCCTGGTGGAGCAGGGGGTGGCGGAGGGCGCCACCTGCTGGCAGCCGCAGAGCGAAGTACCGTCACGCGGGCTTTACTTTCCGCCTACCTTGCTGAGCAACGTCCACCCGACTTCCACAGTAGCGCAGCAGGAGATTTTCGGTCCGGTGCTCGCCGCCATGACTTTCCGCACGCCGGCTGAGGCGGTGGAGCTGGCCAACAACACGGTTTACGGGCTGGCTGCGTGCGTGTGGAGCGAAAGCATCAACGTGGCGCTGCACGTGGCGGCGCAACTGAAGGCGGGCGTGGTGTGGGTGAACTGCACGAACCTTTTTGACGCCTCCTGCGGATTTGGCGGCTATCGCGAAAGTGGCTACGGGCGCGAGGGCGGCCGAGAGGGGCTGCGGGAATACCTGGAGCCTGCCTGGTTCAAGAACGCTGCGCAATTGCAGGCTGCGGAGGCGCCGAAGGGTTCCGCAACCCCCGAGCCGTCTGCCGAGGCCATGATTGACCGCACGGTGAAGCTGTACATCGGCGGCAAGCAGGCGCGTCCGGATTCCGGTTACAGCATGGAAGTGCGCAACGCGCAGGGCGAGTTGCTGGGCGAAGCGCCGCTGGGCAACCGCAAAGACATCCGCAACGCAGTGGAGGCGGCGCGCAAGGCCGCCAGTTGGTCAAAGGCAACGGCGCACACGCGGGCGCAGGTGTTGTACTACATGGCGGAAAATCTTTCGCTGCGGCAGGAAGAGATCGCGCGCCGGCTGGGCGCAGCCGTGGGCGGGAAGCAGGCCAAGAAGGAAGTCGGCATCGGCATCGAGCGCATTTTTTCTTATGCCGCCTGGGCCGACAAGTTTGAAGGAGCGGTACACAATCCTCCCTTCCGCATGATTGCCATTGCCATGAATGAGCCGGTGGGAACAGTGGGGATCATTGCGCCCGACGAAGCGCCACTTCTGGGCTTGCTCTCACTGGTGCTGCCGGCCTTGGCCGTGGGAAACACGGTGGTGGCGGTTCCTTCGGAGACGTATCCGCTGATCATTGGAGAGCTCTACCAACTGTTCGACACCAGCGATTTGCCAGCCGGGGCAGTGAATTTCGTAAGCGGGCGCAGGGCGGACCTGCTGAAGACGCTGGCCGAGCACGACGATGTGGACGCCATCTGGAGCTTTGCCGGAAGCGAGAGCGCGTCCTCAGCTAAGGCGCTGTCCGTTGGTAATTTGAAGCAGGTGTTTACGAATGAAGGCCGGGCCATTGACTGGTTCGACGCCCCGCAAGGCGAAGGTCGCTGGTTCCTGGAGCACGCCACGCAGGTGAAAAACATCTGGGTGCCGTACGGGGAATAGAGGCCTTTCCCAGGGGCTAAAGCCCCAATCCTTTTTTTGCAGCTCATAACCCCGGACTGAAGTCCGGGGCTTCCACACTTGAGGCCGCGTGTGTACCCGGGATTGTGCCCGCGCGAGAAGGAGCCCCGTGGCGGCGCACGCGAGATGCTTCGGGCCTGCAGGCCCTCAGCATGACGCCCTCTCGCGAGGGCGTTCGCGGACGGGGGCGCCCGCGCCACTGACGCGGCGGGTTGCGAAACACTTTCAGTTAGTTCCAGCACGAGAGCCAGGCGCGGCAGGGTGCTAGCGGGCAAGAACTACTCTGTTGACAGGGTAAGGCTGGCTGAATAGACTCGGCGTTCTTTACTGCCATCCTATGGCGAAACGCCCCCGAATCGCAGTAGTAGGAAGCGCCAATATTGATCTCACCACTTTCACCGATAAGTTTCCCCAGCCTGGAGAAACCATTTTTGGACAAAAATTCGACCTCGGTTTCGGGGGCAAAGGCGCCAACCAGGCGGTGGCGGCGCGCCTGTGCGGCGGGGACGTGATGATGGTGGCGCGGGTAGGCAGCGATCTGTTCGGCCCGGCGACCATTGAAAATTTCAAAAAGCAGGGGATAGACGCCACCCATGTGAAGCAAGTGGAGGGGATGTCCAGCGGAGTGGCGCCGATTTTCGTGGAGCCGAACGGGCAGAACCGGATTTTCGTAGTGAAGGGAGCAAACGACGCGCTGAAGCCAGCGGATGTGGACGCAGCCGCGGAGGCGTTGCGCAGCGCCGACTGCATCGTGCTGCAGTTCGAAATTCCGCTGCCGACGGTCTATTACACCATCGCCTTCGCGCACAAGCACGGCATCCGCTGCATCCTGAACCCGGCGCCAGGCCAGCCGGTGGACATGGCAGCGCTGGCCGGGCTCGACTACTTCGTTCCCAACGAGAGCGAGGCCGCAACCATAACCGGGATGCCGGTGGGGGACATCGCTGAAGCGGAAAAATGCGCGGAGAAATTGCTGGCGGGCGGAATTCGCCGGGTGATCATCACGCTGGGAGCGAATGGATGTTTGCTGGCGGGGCAGGACGGGCGCGAACACCTGCCCGCATTTCCTGTGCGCAGTATTGACAGCACAGGGGCGGGTGACGCATTTATCGGTAGTTTTGCGGTGTTTCTCGCGGAGGGCCTGCCGGAGCGGGAGGCGCTGCGCCGGGCCAACCTGTATGCCGGACTCTCCACCACGGCCGTGGGGACCCAAAAGTCGTTTTATGATCGCGTCCGCTTTGATGCAGCCTGGGCGGCCCAAGCCCACACCAGTTACGCTTCCACCCCACCCTAAGAATCGGTCAAACCCATTGCCGAGTGGAATGCTTCAGACGTA
>DASSQB010000414.1:0-6322 GCA_035702725.1 Terriglobales bacterium
CGGCCCAAGCTGCGGGTACAAGGTGAAACGAATCGGAGCCCCAGCGGGACGAAAACCAGACCCTCCGAAATGCAGCCCAAAGAGTATTGTACATACGGTTGTCATTCACTAGACTGTATGCTTTTATCCAGATCAATACGGGGGATTCGATTGTCACGCTTTTCCTGGTTCCTGTTTGTGCTTCTGCTCGGGATTGTACCTTCCGCTGTGGCCCAGAACGGGCCGGCTGACGATTCTTACTTCGGCACTTGGTTCGAGCGTGTTTCCCGCACCCAGGCAGAGCAGCCTCACTGGATTACTCCCATGTTCACCACAACTCCTCGCCTGGAAGAAGAACTCCGCTATGACATCGGCTGGCAAAACACGGCGAAAGGCGATGTGACCAACTTCGGCAGCGGCAAAGGCCTGGAATTCATACCCAGCGAGCACACTGAAATCATCGTTAGCCCGCCGCCCTATTTTTCGCATCAGAATCCCACCCTGCGCGACGGCTTCGGCGACACCTCATTTCTTCTGAAATATCGCTTTGCCGCCGGTAACGAGGAAGCCGGCAACTACATTGTCACCGCCTTCCTGGGCGGCTCTATCCCCACCGGCTCCTATAGCAATGGAGCGGAAAATGCCGTGGTCACGCCCACCATCGCTCTGGGAAAGGGTTGGGGCGCCTTCGACGTACAGAGCACACTGGGCATTGCCGTACCGATGGGAGACATCGCTCGCCTGGGCACTTCCCTCGCCTATAACACAGCCGTTCAATATCACTTGCTGCGCAAATTATGGCCGGAGCTGGAAGTGAACGGGAACCTCTTTCACGACGGCAAGAATGACGGCAAGCAACAGGTATTCCTCTCTCCCGGCCTGGTGGTGGGTAAAATTCACCTCTGGCGCAGGCTGGGCCTGACCGTGGGCGCGGGCGAGCAGATTGCTGTAACCCGCTTCCACACCTTCAACCACAACCGGGTGCTGAGCGTGCGCTTCCCCTTCTAGGGCAGGGGGCTGACCAGAACCCGCACTGCCCGGCACTGCTTTCACTTATAGACGGGGAATGAAGGGCTCGTGGCCATTAAGGTCAGTGCGTTGCAGATACGTCAGCCCCGCAGCGGCGGTATAGTGTTGCAGACACGTCAGCCCCGCAGGGGCGGTCCAGTAAAGCCCAGGACGGAAGTCCTGGGTAAGACGCCAGAGCGTCTCGAGTCCCGTAGGGACGACACCACCGCAGAATATGAAGAACGACGAACCGCTGCTCACCCCGCGCGAAGCCGCGCTGCAGTTGCGCATCAGCTTCCCCACCATCAAGCAGTGGATCTACAGGAAAAAGATTCGCAGCGTGCGCACACCCGGTGGTCATCACCGCATTCCAAGGGCGGAGGTGGATCGCCTGCTATATCGCACCCGCGGCCACAACGAGGCGGTGCGCCAGGAAGTTTTGCGGCGCATCAGTGGCCGCAATCAGCTGGTGGGACGCATCGAGGAAGTGCGCATCAGCGGCCTGATGGCGGAAGTGAAAATCTCCATCGGCGGGCAGCGCATCACCTCCATCATCACCGCCAGCTCCGCCCGCGAAATGCACCTTAAGCCCGGCCAGACCGCCGCCGCACTCATCAAGGCCACCGAGGTCATGATCATCCGCGTGTGATCCGCCCCGCTCATGCCTCAGCCAACAAAAAGGCCCGGAACTTGTTAGCTCCGGGCCATTCTCGCAATCAGAAAACCAGGGGAGACCGCTGCTCGCAATTACGGCGTGGCTTGCGCTTGAATGTTGAGCACGCCGGTATAGGTGTCAGCCGGAAGTGCCGGCACCACCGTCGTATCAATGTTGTAGGCCAGGGTGTCAGTCCGGTTGCTGTTGAGATTGGTAACGCCGGTAATTATGGTGGTGCCAATCTGCATCCCGGAAGCAGCCGCGTTGAAGGGACTGACCGTAGTGCATGGCGTAAAGGCGCCGCCGTTCACCTGCACGCTCACGGCGGAGGACGGTATGGTGACCGTATTACCCGCAGCAGTCGGGTTCAGGGCCGCAGCCGCGCTGCTGAAGTAGGCCCAAACTGCAATGTTCGCCCGGCCCGGCTTCAGTACCCAGGCGGTAGTCACAGTGGAGGTCGTACTGCCCAGATTCGAGGCGTTATTGGACGCCAGCGTAAAGTTCACGGTGTTGCCTGCCGTCACAGCAACGGTTAACGATTCGTTCAGAGTGGCGTTGAATTGCACATTGGCGGTGTTGGAATTCAGATTGGCTGCTGCGACGGAAGCGCTCAGCAGGGCCATCACCACGCCTACCGCCAGCAGACTGGCAAAAAGATGAAAGCGAGCCTTCATGGTCTCTCCTTGGTTTTTGGTACGGCATCTTTGTCCCGAGGGTTGGGCCCTCTGTCCAGGATTGGGACTCCGTCCTGTTTTGGGACACGGCCAAGTATTGGCCCCTGCACCTACTTAGTCCACATAACCAAGGTCACGAGGCCCGCCGAGGGTCATCTGGATCGGATTGAGGGCTGCGTCGAGTGAGCCAGTTGGGGGGACTCACACCTCAGCCGGTGTTATAAATCTATACGCTTCATCCGGTTAGGACTTCCCAGCTAGCCGCTTGGCGGCCGTCGAAACCAGCTTGCGGCCGGTGCTTACCGCTAAGGCGGCAGGCTGGTTTGCAGCGTAAAGAAACGGAGCCTGTTTGAGAGGGGAGAACCCGGCTCGTTCCATGCCCAGGCGAGCCTCCGGGTTCCTCATGAAGATTTGCCAAACGAACTGGTTGCGCGCGTTTTCCGCCATCAGCAGGCTTATGCCCACGTCAATGCCGAGCACGTCGCGGCTGGTCCAGCCTACCAGAGGATTGAAGGCATCCACGAAGCCATACCTCCTCCAGATTTGCTCGCCATAGCGGCTGCGCAGCAGGCGCAACACGGTCACAGAGTCGCGGTACAAGAAAGGCAGCGAGCCGGCCACGGCGGCGGGAACGATGGTGCCATCAATGGGCCCTTGCAGCGGCGGGCCCCCCCAGGCCACGTAGCCGCGGCGCGAGTCCGAGGCGGTAATGCCCCACATTCCGCCGCCATAGCTCGGGAACCTGCGGCTCAGCTTCTGGCAAAACCGCCGGTGCGCTTCACAGGCCAGCACGGAATTGGCGAAATAATCGGCATAGCCGTCCTGCTGTCCGCGAAAGTCGAACCACGCGTGGGAGAACTGGTGAATGAACAGTGGGCTGGCTCCGGAAATGAAGCGATAGTTCTCGTATTCCATCCAGGGCCGCCGAATGCTGCGCCAGCACTCCGCCGGAATGGGATGCTGGGGCGCTCCCATGGCCAGCAGATAGAGCATCATGGATTCGCAGTAGGTGTTCCAGCGCAGGCGGCTGAAGCCGTACTCCGGCCTCCAGGAGAGCGCGAACGTGCTGCCGCCGTTCAGCGCCCAAGCCCAGCGAATCCGCTCGTAAATCTGCGTGGCCTGTGCCTTTAGGCTGCCGCTGTCAAAATACTGCCGACAGGTAAGCACCCCGCACAGCAAGATTGCAGTGTCCACGGGTGAAACCTCGGAGAAACGGGACCGCTGTCCGGTGCGGATATCCAGGAAGTGATAGAAGAAGCCCTCGTGATGAGCTGCGTGATTGAGCAGAAAATCGAGGGCAGATTGGGCGCGCTCCGCGATTTCCGAGCGCGAGCGGTATCCGCGTTGATGCCCGATGCAGAGCGCCGTCAGCCCAAAGCCAGTGGCGGCAATGCTGGCGGTGAGATTCCTCTCGCCGCCTTCTGCGGCAGCGCGGTCGCGCACCAGACCGGTGAGCGGATCCGTCTCATTCCAGAAGAATTCAAAGCTGGCCCGCTCTAATTCATCCAGGAATTCCTGGTCGTTGGGCCCATCGGACTCGGCCAGCAAGAGGTCAGAGACGCCAACGCTGCCGGCAAGAGGCAGCACCAGCGCCCCGGCGGCCAGAGTTCTCAAAAACCCACGTCGGGTCCAATTCATCGAAGTGGCGTCTTTTCAGCGGACTGGCCCCGGCGCAAAACAGCCAGCCCACAGGGAGGCACCCCTAGGCGTGGGCGGGGGAGTTGCCACGTTTTCGGTGCAAATTTCTCGTGCTCTCCGTCAGTTCAGTATGCCTGAAGCTGCTCACCTTCCTTATCGGGCAAATGGCCTAAGGCGGTTACCAGGCTTGTTCCTCCCGCGCTTCCGATTCGCGGGAAAGCGCACAGGCGGATGGGGCTAACTAAGCACAAGAAAAACCGGCAACTACGGGGAAATCTTGAGGAAATTTATCGGCGGCGATGGTCCTCGGAATGCAATTACCTAAGGCAAAACCCGGTGATGTAGGCAGATAGACCCTAAAAGCAAGTAAAAATTACTTCGTTGTGGAAATTATAGGCCGGTAGCAATGGTTGACATCATTCAAATCCGTGGTCGGATCCCAGGTCCCTTTCAGCAATGGTCGGGGGACATCCCAAAGCACAGGTTCGCACGCGTCGGCTCGCTACCTTCGTCCAACTTCAACAAAACACGCTAAGAGATTCTGACCAAAGGCTGTATGAAGCAACAAGAGAGTTTTTGGAGCGGCTGGGGCGAGCGCCTGACGGCGATGCGCAATATCCCTCCTGTTTTGAAGATCGTATGGGAGTCGGGCCCAGCGGTGGTGGCCTCAGGGATCATCCTCCGCCTGCTGGTTGCGGTGCTTCCCCTGGGTCTGCTCGCAATCACCAAGCTGATTATTGATGCCATCGTGCAGACGGTGCAGACGCCCGGGCACGTGGTTCCGCGGCATTTCTGGTGGCTGGTAGCAGCCGAGTTCTCCCTGGCAGTGCTGGGCAGCCTGCTCAGCCGCACCATTGATTTCCTCGACGCTCTATTAGCTGATAAGTACACCCGCTACGTCAGCATTCGGGTGATGAAGCATGCCTCCGAACTGGACCTGACCGCCTACGAGGACCCGATCTTTTACGACCGGCTGGAACGGGCGCGAGTTCAGGCTACCGATCGGCTGGGCATGATTCAGTCCATCGGTCGCCTGATCCAGCAGATGGTCACGGCCATATCGCTCTCCATTTACATCGTTGCCTACTCCCCCTGGCTGCTCCTGCTGCTGGTGGCCGGAGTTCTTCCCGCGTTCCTGGGCGAAAGCCATTTCGCTTTCCTGGGCTACGCCAAGAACTTTCGCCAGACCCCCATCCGCCGGCAGCTGGACTATCTGCGCGTGCTGGGCGGCAGCAAGGAAGCAGCTAAGGAACTCAAGCTTTTCGGGCTTAAGAATTTTCTGACTGACCGGTTCACCGGCCTGTGGGACCAGATTTACGAAGAGAACGTAGATCTGTCGCGGCGCCGCTTGATTGCGGGAGCGCTGCTTTCGCTGCTTGGCACGGTCGGCTATTACTCAGCTTATGTTTACGTGATTTGGCGCGCCTTGATCGGCGCCATCAGCATCGGCACTTTGACCGCGCTGACTGGCGCCATCGTGCAAGTCAGCAGCAACATCCAGCAGATTTTCTCCACCTTGTCCGGCATCGCCGACCAGGCGCTGTTCCTCACTGACCTGCTGGCGTTTTTCGAAATGCAGCCTACGATCCGGTCGAAGCCGAATGCGCTGCCGGCGCCTCGGCCCATCATGCGCGGCTTTGAGTTCCGCAACGTTTCTTTCTGTTATCCCGGCACTTCGCGCCTGGTGCTGGACCGGCTCAATTTCCAGCTTCGTCCTGGCGAACGGGTGGCTCTGATCGGCGAAAACGGCCAGGGCAAGACCACCATCGTCAAGCTGATCACGCGCCTCTACGACCCCAGCGAGGGACAAATTCTCCTCGATGGCGTGGACCTGCGCGAATACGACCTGGAAGACCTGTACCGTGAAATCGGCGTCATCTTCCAGGACTTCATGCGCTACGAGCTCACGGCGCGGGAAAACATCGCGGTGGGAAAAATCGAGCAGGTGGGCGACCTCCACCTGCTGCAGAACGCCGCCTTCAAGAGCCTGGCCCACGAAGTTGTGGAGAAGCTGCCCTCGCGCTACGAGCAGATGCTGGGGCGGCGCTTTGAAGGCGGAGTGGACCTCTCCGGAGGCGAGTGGCAGAAGATGGCGCTGGCACGCGCGTACCTGCGCGATGCCCAGTTGCTGGTTCTCGACGAGCCTACCGCCTCGCTGGACGCGCGCAGCGAATGCGAGGTATTTCAGCGCTTCGCCGAGCTGACCGCGGGCAAGATGGCTTTATTCATCTCTCACAGGTTCTCCACCGTGCGCATGGCCGACCGCATTGTGGTCCTGGAAAACGGCAGGATTGCCGAAGAAGGCAGTCACGACGAGCTGGCGAGCTTAGGCGGCCGCTACGCCGAGATGTTCGAAATGCAGGCCGCC
>DASSQB010000415.1:0-14872 GCA_035702725.1 Terriglobales bacterium
TGCAAAAAGAAAGTGGCGCCGCCACCGCCGCCACCACCACCGCCGCCGGCCGCGCCCACGGCATCACTAACCGCCAATCCCAGTACCATCGAGAAAGGCCAGTCCACCACGCTGACCTGGGAAACGCAGAATGCCACCGACGTAAGCATTGACGGCATCGGCAGCGTGCAGCCCAGTGGCAGCCAGTCGGTATCGCCCACCGATTCCACCACCTACCACCTGGTGGCGAAAGGCGCGGGCGGAAGCCAGGAGGCTACGGCACGTGTCACCGTGACCCAGCCGCCACCACCGCCGGCGCAGCCCACCGCCACCGAAGAAGAGCTCTTTAACCAGAATGTTAAGGACATCTACTTCGAATATGACAAGTACGATATCCGTGCCGACCAGCAGACGGCCGCGCAAGGCGATGCCGCCTTCCTCAAGCAGCACCCCAACATCAAAGTAACGATCGAGGGACACTGCGACGAGCGCGGCTCCACCGAGTACAACCTGGCGCTGGGCGACAATCGTGCCAATGCTACCAAGACCGCGCTGGTACAGGCTGGGGTCCCCGCCGATAGCATCAAGACCATCAGCTACGGCAAGGAAAAGCCCTTCTGCACCGAGCACAACGAGGACTGCTGGCAACAGAACCGGCGCGCTCATTTCGTGTATCAGAAGTAAGCCGGCTTTGCGGGGTGGCGGTGCTCAAGGCTTTAAGGTTCGGGCCCGCCGCCCTTCCGCTGTATGCTTGTGGTAAGGAAAGGTCCGGCTTGGGCTAATCAGCGCCTGTGGCGCAGCAAGGCCGCCGGGCCGCAGGTGGCTTCGGCGCTACGAACAGCGGGCATTCTGCATCAAACTGAGGCAGGAATCCTGCCGCCAAAATGGGAACGTTTATGAAAATACAAAGGTTTCTTGCGGTTTCTTTCGTCGCTGCTTTGCTGTTCTTGAGCTTGCCCGCTTTCGGCGTCAGCAAGGAGATCGTGCAGTTGCAGACCCAGGTGCAGGCATTGCAGGACCAGGTGGCGCGCATGCAGCAGTCCTTTGACCAGAGCATGGGCGTGATGAAAAACCTGATCGAGCAGAACACCGACACCATGAACAAGCTGGCCGGCACTATGACCCAGCTGCAGCAGGCGCTGCAGAAGCAGAACGCAGATGCGGGCACACGCAATGACCAGCTTTCCGGCCAAATTCAGACCCTGAATGACAGCCTGGACGAACTGAAGGCGCGGCTGGCGCGAGTGACCAAGCAGCTGGAGGACATGCAGGCGTCGCAGCAGAACCTGCAGACGCAGCAACAGCAGCAGCCGCAAGCGCCGCCTCCGGACGTGCTTTATAACAACGCGGTGCGCGACTATAACGCCGGTAACATGGACCTGGCCAAGCAGGAATTCAGCGAGTACGTGAAGGCGTATCCCAACACCGACCTGGCGGGGAACGCGTTGTTCTATGTGGCGGAGATGGAATACCGCGCGGGAAATTACCAGGCCGCGGCCCAGGATTACGACAAGGTGCTGCAGCAGTTTCCCAGCGGCAACAAAGCGGCTTCAGCCCAGTTGAAGAAGGGTTATTCCCTAATTGAGCTGGGCGACAAGCAGGGCGGGGTGCGGGAGCTCAGCCAGTTGATCCAGCGCTTTCCGCGGTCTCCCGAGGCTACCCAGGCCCGCGAACGGCTGCGCCGGCTGGGCGTGGTTCCCTCTTCACGAACCCGGCGCACACCTCCGGCGGAATAGGGCATCTCCTCCTGCCCGCAGGCTCGCGCGGAACATACCAAAAGCAGGTGCTTCGCTGTGCTCAGCATGACAACGTTCAGGGGGATTTGAGACGTAACGAGTTACGTCTCTACCCCGTGATGTAACAGCGCTGATGAATTCCGTGGGCCCGCGGCTTCGCTGATCGCCCTCCTAATGACGACTTTTACTGGGCTGCAAAAGTGAAGTTTTTGATGTACAGATAACGTGTTGTCCCTAACGTCTTGTAGCCGCCCCACCAGATGTTGTTCGTACCCCACAAATTCATGATGATGTAGGCCTTTGCTGAGGGGATATGTTGCGTGTGGACGGATACGAGACGACCGTCAATGTAGAAGGCGATCGAGGAACTGGTCCACACAAACTTGTAGGTGTGGAAATTGGCGTCGGGTGCAAGCAACTTAGAGGATGACCACTGCTTAGCGCTGGTCCACAACCAGTTGGTCATCCAGAGAGTGTTAAGGTCCCCCCCATTCTTGACGCCATAGAAATCATCGCCGCCTTCTATCTCGAAATCTATTTCTGTTTGCGATTTGTTGACATAAAGGAAGCCGGCAGAGGTCTGGCCGGGTACGGCAGCGCCGATGCAAGTGGGGCAACTGGCAGTGGATGCCGAGCGCATCGTCCACGAGTACGTGCCATAGCCATACAAGGCGATGGAACGCACCTCAGCGCCGACGCTCTGAATGACGCCATTCGTGCCCAGGTTCTGCGTGAGCCTCAGCGCCAGCATTCCCTGCGACAGACTTACGTGGGACGATGAAAAAGTAGAGCTATTCGTGCTGGTACCACCCGGCGCTGTGCCGGTATCGATTGTCCACAGGCTGGAGTTGAGCTTACCCGCAGTGAAACTGTCGGAAAAACCGGAACCGCTGGCGAAGGCCGACAAGGCCAGAAGCATAAGCAACAACTTCATTGACTCTCCTTTTTCCCGACGAGTACGGCCGGGAAGACAGTTGTTGAAGGTGAACTTCTTGTTTGGCCCGCGATTAACTTCTGGTTTGTTGTGGCGCCTCGGTGCGAAGACAGATGCTCCGAGTTAACAGAGAAAAGCGGAAAAGGCTGTGTTAAAGCAGAACAGCAAGAATTGTTACGAGCCGTATGCAACAAAAAGCTTTGGGCTCTCGGCCAGGTGGCCTTCATTAAACGCGAGCGGAGAGGAAATTGCTCTCGGTGAAATACACTAGCTGCTTCTAGGGGAGTGCCTTAGCGGAGTCCGTAGCGGGGAACAGGAGCAGACGTTTCCCCTGAGGCTAGAGAAGAGGTTTCAGATACAAGCAGGTTTTTCAACGACTTTAGCGGCTAAACGTAGAGATCCGGCAGAACCGGCCAGGAGTGCGGGTGTTGACAGATAGGGGCAGAGCGGGTGGGGTCGGGAAGGAAAATTTGTTGAGATGAGCGCGGAGCCGGCAAACCATGGCGCCGCAGGCGTGCCTGGCTTTATTGATGCGGGTGAGCAACACCACCCCCTCCGAGAGGGGTAATACTTCGACATGCTTGCGGACCGACCTTAGTGAATGTGCATCATGTTACGCATTCTCAGCGGTGACTCGGTCACGTGGTTTCGCCGGAAGACAACATAAGGGGGCACCGTGGTTCGCACTTTGTAGGAGATTGCGGCAACCGCAGTCACTGTTCCGCTGACCTGAACGAACTTAGCGATGGAGGGAACCCCGGCCTTGTTCACAAGGAAAAGCATGTAGTAACCAGGCGGAAGAAGATTGGAGTTGCTGGGCACGTTCACCGAGTAGCCACCGCTGGCTGCCGTAAAGGTCAGGCCGACGAAACGCTGATCCATGTCGAAGGAGTGAGTCACAGACCCGGCCTTCATAAGGACTATGGAGGCGATGTCGGCGCTGGCCGTCTGCACATTGAATGAGCTGCCGTAGGCGGCGGAGGCCGGAGCAGAGCTTATGACCGGGCGTGTTGCCGGAGTGCCATCCGGGTTGAAGAGGTACGCCGGCTTATAAATTTCGATGTGATTCTCAAAGACGCCCTGCTGGGGATTACCCCCGGCAAGAAAGACGGTGCCGTCGGGCAACAGCATTTGCACGTTGTGATAGAGCCGAGGAAAAGCATTGGAACCAGCCGAGGAAAAAGTATTAGTGGCGGGATCGTAAAGCTCCGCCTTCAAACTGGCGGTGTTCGGGTCTTCGTCGGCGGCGGACCCGGCTGAGACCAGTACTTTGCCGCTGGGCAGGAGGGTAGCTTCCATTTCCACACGAGGCTCGGCCATGGGCGGCCCCTGCTGCCAGGCAGGAGACGTTTGCCCCAAATCAATGATTTCGGTCGTGCTGGTGGCCGGATTATCCCCGCCCAAAATCATTACTTTCGGATCGTAGTTGTTGGCCGGAGTGAGCGGCAGCAGGACAGAGGACCCATAGGTCCGCTCGGCCACCGGACCACCGTAAATTGTCCAGGCAAGCAATGCCCAGGTTTGTTTGCTGGGGTCGAA
The DNA here is from genome assembly GCA_035702725.1 of Terriglobales bacterium. GTDB lineage: Bacteria > Acidobacteriota > Terriglobia > Terriglobales > Acidobacteriaceae > JAICWP01. The sequence continues at coordinate 4,189 of DASSQB010000415.1, forward strand.
CACCAGTGTGGCCGAGGAAGGAGCGGAATAGAAAACCTGCCCGCTGGGCAGCAGATGCATGCGGGGATAGAGCGGGAATCCAAAGGTGAAAGTGGGATCAGTGATGCCAGTTGGATTGCCGGGAATTTCGGCACCCCAGCCCTGCCCCGGGGTGTAGATTTCGCTGGTGTTGTTGACGTTTCCGTTCTCGTCCAGGCCGGAGGTGGTCATCATGCGCCCATCGCCCAGCTCAGTGATGGTGGGGTACCAGCGGCCGTGCGCGGTGTTGCCTGAATTGGGACCATCGGCTACGGAAAAGGTTTCGGTTGCGGGATCAAAAATTGCGGAGTTGGGCAAGCCGGTAAAGGGCAAGTCCGAGGCCCCGCCCACCACCGCCAGCGCGCCGTAGGAGGCAGTGCCGCCATTCATCAGGACCCTTCCGTCCTGCATGAGCGACATGCCATTGCAGAACATGTCCCAGCTCACGCGCTGAGTGGTGATCTTGCCGGCCTGGGGATCCCAGACGGCTGCCTCATAATCTGGATTTGTATTGACCGGGAAAGCATTCTTGGGGTCATTTCCCGAGCCGGCCACAATCAAAACCTTGCCGGTATGCAGCAGAGCCGCATGGATGGGGTTGATGGGCATGGTATAGGGCAGGGTGGACCACTGGCCGTATTGCGAGGTGGTCGAGGGGGTGCTGCTGGGCGTGGGCGTGGGATTGGGGGGAGGGGCTGGCGCCGGCGGCGGATCAGAGCCGGCGGGAGCAGAGGACGAAGGTCCTCCGCCACCACAGGCAATGAGCGCGGACAGCGCCAGGGACAAAACCAGGCAAACAAGAACGGCTGCTACTTTTCTGCTATGCATCTTGGCTCCCATGCGGAGTCAGTTCGCCGACCAAGTCACTTGGCGGCGACCGTTTCGCCCTGCACGGGGGAGGACAAGCGCGTTAAATTGGGGAAGAAAGGTGTGACCTCAAACGGCATCTTTTCCTGTGGCGAGAGCAGATGAACCGGCTTAGCCTTTAGCATCTGCACTCGATTGCTCCATGGATCCACCTTGATCCGCGCGCCCAGCGGAAGGGCTGCGATCTGGTCCAAACGCTGCGGCTGCAGTTGGGGAGCGGAGCTGGCCAGGGTAAACATGCGGACCGTTTTTCCGTATTCGAGGCTGTTGCCCAGGTGAGGCGTTATGAGGCCCGGCAAATTCTGTTTGCTGGCTTGTAACGCTTTCAGAAACAGACCTGCGGCGGCCAGCTTGGGCTTGTAGGGCGAATCAGCCAGCAGCTCTACCGCCTTTGCATCCGCCGCTTGCTCATCCGCCCGGCTACGGGCAAAATCCACGCGCTGAAAGGTGTCCTGGTCGGGAAAGAAGAAGCGGTCATTGAAAGCAAATGAGGTGTCAATGCGGTGGCCAAGCACGATGTGGCCAAGTTCGTGGGACAGAATCATCGCCAGAGAGGCCTCATCCGGCAGCACATCGAGCAGGCCGCGGCTGATCACAATGGTGTGTCCAATGGTGAATGATTCCAGCGGAGAGGTGAGCAACACGCGGCAGCGCACGTCGGGAACAATATCGAGCTTGTTGGTAATGATGAGGTTGTTAACGACGGTTTGGAGAATCCCGTCCACCTCACCGACGGGCGCCAGGAGGCCGATGTTCTGCAGGTGATCGAGGGCATTGTCTTCTGCTGTGCGCTCCCAGATGCGCTGGGCTTCGACGGGCCCGGTGTCGCGGCCGGAATCGCTCTGGTCGCGCACGGTATCAACCCGCATCTGGGTCAGTTCTTGTGTTCGTTTCAGGTGCTCCACGTCGTAACCCCACAACCGCGTCTGGGCTTTAAAGTACAGGCTGCCGAAGGGCGGGCTGCTGCGGTGGGCGTCGGATTCCTCGCTGTAGATGTACGCCGGCAGCCACATGCCAGGCTGAAGATTCAGGCGCCAGCTGTCAAAGTGCAGGTAGTAGCTGTAACGGGAGCGGGGAGTATATGTGCCGTTAAAACGCACTATGTTGAAATCGCGGTCCTCCACCCATATTCTTCCGGTGAACAGGCCTTTGGGGGCGCGCTCGCGGGGCTGCACATCAACCACGATGCAGCGGACTTCGCCGAGAAATTCCTGGCGCACGAAGTTGAAGTAGTAATTGCTCTTCTGGAAGTTGTCATCGAGCATGACCATTTGGGCAAATCCGCGAGGCGAAAATTGCCGCGAGAAGGCCGCCCGAAAAGGCGCCAGCAGGTGGTGGCCGAGACCGGGCTGCTCGTTTTCAAACAGCTGATCGCGCACCTCACCGCCCAGTTCAAGCCGCCCCAGGAAATAGCGATCGCTCACCGGCACCACGTTGTGATCTTTGTCTTCGCGCAGATTCTGGATGTAGGTTTCCAGCAGCGGGTGCATGCGCTTCATGCTGGCCACAAAGGCGTGCTCGCGCTCGACCACCCGGTCCACCATCTCGTCAAATGAGACCGGCGCCAGGATGGTGAAAGAAGCCTTCCTGGTCACACCATAATTGCCGTAAATGGTGATGACGGAGTCGCTGCCTCCGACGGCTGTCTTGCTCATGGGAGTGTTTATGCTAAAGCTGGCGGAAGTGGCGCCCGCGGGTACAGTGACAGTGGCAGGGAGCCATATACCTTCGGGGGGATCGGCAGCGAGCGACACGACGACGTCAAACGGAACCGTCCTGTTCAACGTGACCGTACCCCGCAAAGAGTTGCCGGCTACAACGCTGGCAACATTGAAGCTGATCCCGCTGAGGGCAGGATTCTCCGCGCCTTTGGCCACAAGGGCAGCGAAACAGACCAGAAACGACAGGATAACCGCTTTCACCAAACGCATAGTTCCTTCCTACGAAGCAAGTTGAAAAATAATGTGTACAACTGCGGTGGAATCCACCGGCTGGCCGGCGTGCGACGCGGGCTTGAACCTGATTTGCTCAGCTGCCTTCACCGCCTGCTCGTCCAGCCCAAAACCCAAACCCTGCAGAACGCGAAGCACATGCACCTGGCCGGCAGCGCTGAAGAGCACTTCCAGGCGAACCTCTCCGTCAATTCCCTGCTTTCGTCCTTCTTCCGTGTATGCCGGTTTCGGCTTAAACAGGATTGCCACCGGCGTGCTGGTTGACTGGAGAGTGGCAGCGGGTTTGTGCCCTTCAGAAGACGCGTAAACGGCGTCAAAGCCTGCCTTCTGCACCGGGCCTTCAGATGTGCGACGGCCGGTTGCGACGCCATTGCCAAAACCGGCGCTGGCGACAACGCCCGCTATAGGGCCTCCCAACCCATTGCCCCGGCCGGATCCGCTGGGCAGGTCAAACGCGCCGGCCGCAGCGATGTTGGCTGCGACGGGGGTGCGGCTGGCGCGAGGAGAAACGCCTTCGGGATCGCCAAAGCCTCCTGTCTGAACCGCCTGTGCAGGCCGCGCGGTGGTCGGAGTGGCGGAGCTTCCACTGGAAAAGCTATTGAGCGCAACCACCTTGGAGGGCGCTGCGGTTGGAAGTTGTGGCAGGCGGCTCTCCATCTTGATTTCTGGAACCTTCACGTCAGGCGGGTCCGGCTGGCGCACGGGAGCGGTAAGCACTGCCTTGGCGACCAGCGACGGCTGCATAACCGGCAGCTTGATCGTGTTCCTTACCTGGAACCTGGGGCCCGGTTGCGGGGCCGTCGGCAACTCGGGCTGGTAACGCACCAGGCTGGTGAGCACATAATGGCGGGCTGGGGGCTGGGACTTGGGCAACACCGCATTCAGCGCCAACAGAGCCGCAACCAAAAACAACTGCAAGCCCCATCCGGCCACAAAGCATTTGGAGCGAGGCGGCTGCCCAGGCAACGGATTGAACAACGAATGCTCCATTCTTATTCTCCCCTTCTCGACGTGCTGTGACCTGCAACGTCTCGCCGTGAAAGCCGCGCCCAGGCGGCAGTTCAGCAGCGAGCCAGATCAGCGTGGCCGCAAGTAAGCTCCATTTTGCCGTCCAAAAAACCTGGCCATGAGATGAATGAGGCCAGAGATACTTCCAAAACCGACGTAATGCATGCTACATACCTGCCTTTCTACCCAACAGATTCCAGCCACACCAGAAATTGATGAACACGCTAAGCGTTCCCGCGGATTGCCCGGAATTGAAACGGCTCTCGCGGAGATAACCTACGCCAAACTCCGTGTAGGCGGGGCCTCGGGTGTAGGCAAGCTTGATCCCGCTGCCGTATACGACCTTGTTGTCCCAGTCGAATCCTTTGCTGTCGCGCGAGAAGGTGGCTTGACCATAGGGCACGAGCGCGGTTTGGCCAAACCTTCTGGCGACGACTCCCTGCGATAGATAGGCCTGGCCAATCCAATTGCCCTGTTCGACTGGAGATATATTGCCCAAAGCAGCCCAGGTGGAGCCTGGGAAACGGCTTGCTCTTTCGGAAGCGGATTGCCAGCCAAACCAATCCTGAATGTAAAACACCATCCCGCCACGCTGAAGGCTGCTGAAACGGTCCTCGTAGGTGTAAGCCGTGCCCGCGCTAATCAAGCCGTGGCTCAAGGCCTTGTTTAGCTTTATTCCCACTTGGGGTTCGATTTTGTTGTTCCAGTCATACCCTTTTGTGTCGAGTCCCATTCCGACGGAAACGTAGGGAGTCAGCGAAAGCGAACCGGATTGGCTGGCAAGCACGGCGGCATCCTGTTCCACGTAAGACTGGACATATCCGTTGCCATGCTCGACCGGGCTGAGATTTCCCACGGTTGTCCAGGTCTCCCCCGGCAGCCCCATGCCGTCCACCACGCTGCCCTGCAAAGCCGGGGTGGCCGCTTGTTGCGCGGCACACGCCGTCACCAGCAATAGCGCCGCCAGGCAGGAGAACAGCAGGTTGCTTGGTATGATCAGCCTCATAGTCGTTATCAGAACAGGTACCTTGTGGCAGCAAACCATCGCCTCACGTGCTGCCGCCGGACGACAGTATGCCAGTAGCTATATATGAAAACGGAACAATCAACAAAACGCATGACCACGTAGAGCGGAGAACAATAGAACACATCTTTCCGGTCATCGCAGACTGCACAGACCAGCGACAGGACAATGAGAACAAGCCAGTCCAATCCAATCCCAAACAGCGCAACTCGCGGGTAGAAAACGACCCACAAAGGGACCAGAAGGTACAACATTGAGAACAGCAGGCCTTCGCCCATCAGTAGCTTGAATTCCCAGTCAATTTTGGCCAGCCCGGTCCACATGGCATACTTCCTGCCGGTCTGCCAGGTGCCGGTATCCCAGCGATAGAGTTGCTTGGCGTAATCCCTCAAAGTACGGGGATCCTGAGTGGAGACCAAGGCATCTTTCTGATAAACGATCCTGCCCAGGTGCTTGCGATGGACCTGAATAGTGCAGTCCATGTCTTCGACGATGGTGTCGGAGTTCCACTCCAGCAGGGCGAATGCCGTACTGCGGAAGCTGGAAGCGCATCCGGGAGCAACCGTGACGACATTCATGTTGCTCTGGCCGGCCTTATAAATGGCGTGCGACATCCAGTAGGCCAGGGAACGATAAGCAGTAAGCCAGTTGTGGGGAGTACTCTTTGCCCGTCCGCAAACTGCCGCCACCGTCGGGTCTTCAAAAGTCTTGCGCACCACCGTAAAGTAATCCTCGCAAACCTCGGTATCCGCATCCATGAGGCAAACGTAGTCGTAGCGCTCCGTCAGCTGGAACACCAGTGCCCCCCGTCTTATGCTGTGGGCCTTGCCGATGTTCTTCGGATTTCGCACGACATTTACCTGCAGAGTGCGGGCAATCTCCCCTGTGCCATCGCTGGAGCCATCGTCAACGACGTAAACATCGGCGGGGGACACCCCCGCGCGCAAAATGCTGCGCAACGTCTTTCCGATACCCAGACACTCATCCTTCGCCGGTAGCAATACGCAGAGTTGGCTCACGCTCCACCTCGTACCAACAGCTCGCCTGCGTCGAACGAGACTGAGTAGACGCCCCGTTTATCAGGACGCAGCTCATGGCCGCGCTGAAAGACGCGGCATCGGCTACCCGGGGCCACACGGGCTTTAAGCACCACGCCGCGAGGAAACGGCTGTGGCCGACTCCAGTTGTATTGCTGGCCACCCGCGAACTGGCGCGACCCAGCTTGCTGCAGAATTCTTTGTGCACGAAGGTAGGCTGCCACCTCCCCGAAAGGTGCGACCCAGAGGCCTCGCTGCTCCGCAGCCTTCAGGTAATTCAAGATGAAGAGCAGCGTGCCTTGCGGAATCGGTTCCCAACCGGTAGACGCGTCGTCAATGCCATGCACCTGCAGCGTCGTCCAAGTGCCGGTGGACATGGCCTTGTCAATCCATCCCTGGTAGACAGCGGAGTCGTAGCGGCTATACGTGGGCTGGCTAGGCAGGCTGTACCAATCCGGTTCAGCGTCTGGGCGGACGTACAACTGGTCACCGCTGCCGCGCCAGCCACGCGCGGCAAAGTCATATTTCTTTACCCAGAAGGCAAGACCTGGCGAAATTTCCTCGTAGGGGTAGGCGAAAATGCAAACGTCAGACCTGAAATTACTGTCCAAAAACTTCTTTGCGTCTTCAACCTGGAGTTCTTCACCAGCCTTGGTCAGGCCAGAGGCGTGCTCGTGGCTCACCGAGTGATTGCCGATTTCGTGGCCCTGCCGCTGAACTTTTCGCCAATCGTCCAGCCGCGTGAGCCTGGAGATGGTGAGAAAGAACGTGCCCCGCAACTGCCTTTTGTTCAGCTCCGGAACAGCTTTGTCGAGTTGCACACTATCGGCGTCGTCGAAGGTGAGAGACACGGCCGCTTTATATCCATTCCACGGCAACACCGTGAGCGCCGGCGTCTGCGCCTGGCAGCAACCAACCAGAGCGCTACACACCAATCCTGCCTGGAGCAGCTTTTTCATCAAAGGGAACAGAGCCCCACGGATACACTTGCCGCGTCTGGGGGGAGGCTCGGCTAAATGCAAGGGCGATGCCACTACGGAGCGCTGCGGGCCCAAAACTTCGGTCCCTCGCGCTGTTGCCGCGGCGGAACGAGCAACCTCGTAGAAACACAGCAACTTAGCCGTTTCCAGAAATGCCGTGGCCGAATCCGCTTGCGAGCTCCAGATTACCTTTGGCGGGAATGTGCGGTTACTTTGGTAATTTAGGTTCCAAATGGGAAACGAAAGAAGATTTCCGCGCGAGTGTAAACATGTTCCACATCGGCTGCATCAGTGCCTTGCAAGGTTTCGTAGACGCTTTGCTGGGGTCGGTAGTCCGGGGTAAGTCAGAAAGCACGGTTATCAGGACAGGCGGGCCGGTCCGCGCCGCTGTCGGCGGCCGTAACCACATACGGGGTTACTTTGCGGGGCAGGTCGGGCTGCACCAGCCAGACGTGGCGATCCTTGAAGTAGTGAATCAACGCAAGGTTACACGCTGGGCCGAGGTCCCGCGCCCAGACGACTTTGGCATGCTCGATGTCGGCTCGGTTATAGACCCACTCTCGAAACGTGGGGTGAGAAGGCGAGTAATGAACGATCGCGAGTTGTAGTCCAGGCATGTTCTCGAGTTGTGATTGAACGGCAGCGCGCTCCTGATTACCGACCTGATATAGGCGATCGGCATTAACATGCACGGCCGCAGCACTCACCCAGGCAAGGTCCAATGTGAACAGGCCGATGACAACCGCGCGGGTCAGGATCCTCCCTATTTCCCGGCCGCGCCAGCGCCAAAGCCGCAAGTGCCGCATGGCCTGAACGACGAACCCCAGGAACACGCAGGTTAGCGGCGCAGCATAGTGAGGATTGCTCCAGAGCTCAAGTTCGAGGCCAAGACCGGCCACTACCATGACAATCAGCAGAAAGCGCATTCGCCTATCGCGCAGCGCCCACGGCAATGCCAGCAAGGGAACGCTCAGCAATACTCCAAAATAGAACTGCCAGTAAGTCTTGAGTTTGTTCCAGCTCATGTATCCGAGCCCGCGGGCCATATCATGCCGATACCCGTGGATAGCCCATTGGGCATAGTATTTGCGCATCTCTGCACTGTGATAAACGGGCTGGAGTCTTTCGTGCTGCCAAGGAAACAAAGGCACTCCCGCGTAGGTTCTCTGGTTAACCTGATAAGGCATCACGAGAGCATTCCCGGAGACCCGCCAGTTGTAGTAGGCCAGGAAGGCTATCAGGCCTATCATGACCAGGACTAAAGGAGCTATGACCCGGCTGATAACGATGCCAAAGCTCGATCCACGCGCCCGCAACATCCAGACCAGAATCCATCCTGCTATTGGTAAGCTGAAAAATAAGCCCTCGTAGGGGCGGGTAATTGCCAGCAGCGCAATGCTCAGCCCCAGCAACAAAGCCAGGGAGACGTGAGGCCGTTTTCGAAGACGTGGCAACGTTCCGAGCGCCAATGCTCCGGCCGTTGCGGGAAGCCAGCCGCAGTAATATGAGTTTGTCCAATAGCTGAGAATACCAATCTGCAGGACTGAGAGAAATCCTCCCAACAGCGCCCATTTCGGCGGCAGCCACGCCTGCAGCATCCAGCAGACCAACGCGCAACCAAAGCCGGCACTCAACAGCACGCTGATCCAAGGATTCCCAAGCCACTCGCCAACAGTGAGCAGAAATCCCTGTCCGGGCGGATACATGGACATGTAAGTGGGAAGCATATTGATGTGAATGCTCTCAAAATGCGGCCACATGGGAGGCGTTGGATTGGTGAGTCGTCCATGGGAGAAAGTATCGGCGGCCAGCAGGTAACTGAATTCATCATGGTCTTTTGGAGCCGGAACTTTGAAGACTGGAATTAAGGCGGCGCGGCCGACAACACAAGCCAAACCAACCGTTACCACTGCCAGGCGCCTACGCTGCGCGAATCGGATGAAGCTGCGAGAAACAACTTCAAAAAACGAAGCCTCTGACGGAATGGTGGCGCCTTCGAACTTAAGAAACCACCGACCCAGGCGTACCAGTACTATCCCGGTAAGGGCTACGATCGCGACCATGATCGTTGCCATACCAACTGCTTTCATCAAGTGTCTGGCTAGTACTTCTGACATGGGTGGGCCCGTTTTTGCGAGTCGGGGGGAAGTCAGTTTATATCAATGCGGTTGGTTCTCCCAGTACGGAAATTCACGGCGCGCGACGCTGCCACTGTGACAGTTTGACTGTCATTCCACGTATGGCACTTCAGTGCCATTGTCCGACCATGTGAGCGGTGATTAACGTCTTGCAGGATGTCGCCTGTCCTGAGCCTAGCTCGCGCATAGTAGCTGACATTACTCCTTGCGAGCACCCGAAGTTCACCGACACCTGGTCGGCCCTCGGTTTCGAACACCTGGAAAACCGGTAACAAAGGTTTTGATCGTACCAACAATGGAAATTGGTGTATGCCTACTGTTTCGTGGCAGGGACCGACGGGAAATGCTGATTCGGGACGACACGTGACTATCCGATTGGATAGACCTCTATCTAATCGGTTTCGATCGAAAATGGCGTGCGATGCCGCACAAATTCCCAGGCCGCCAAGCATCTTGCTGCTGGGACGGGATTTTGGCGCATGTAGCAGGCCCGCTACAAAGGGCCAGGTAAGTGCATACACCGAAAACCAAGCCATTGCGTTCCGGACCCTGGAGAAAAGCTTATGATGCGCGCTTCGTCTTTCCTTAGCCCAGGGGAGCGGTTGATTGTGGGTCTCTGGTTGCTGGCTGTGGCCTGCTCGTCCGCCCTGGGGCAGGCACAGTTGACCGGGAAGTGGAACACCCTGCCCTACACCATCTCCATCAATCCCATACACGCAGCGGTGTTGCACAACGGCAAGGTGCTGATTGTTTCTGGAACAGGAAACAATCCCAACAATTCGGTACCGCAGGCGGCGCTGTGGGACCCAATCGCGGGAACGATCAGTACGCAGACAGTCCCCTACGACATGTTTTGCAACGGCATGGTCATCCTGCCGGATGGACATCCCCTGGTCATCGGCGGCACTTTGAAATATCTGAGCGGCGGCCTTTTTGACGGAACGTCGCACAGCGCCAGCTATGATCCCGGCAGCAACACTTTCTCGCTGCAGCCGAACATGGCGCATGGCCGCTGGTACCCGACGGGCACGGTGCTGGGCGATGGCCGGGTCATGGCGTTCTCTGGAGACAACGAAAATGATGTGAACAACAATACGGTAGAGTTCTACACCGAGGGAGTGGGATGGAGCCAGCAATACGTCGCGCCATGGAATCCTCCTAACTATCCCCGGCTGCACGTTCTGCCCAATGGGAACGTTTTCTATTCGGGGCCCACGCCCAGTTCCGCACTTTTTAACCCGGCCACGCAGCATTGGACCCTGAGTGTGGCGCACACCAACTATGCTCTGAGACGCACGTACGGCAGTTCAGTTTTGTTGCCGCTGTCGCCCCAGAACGGCTACGCTCCCAAGGTCATGATCCTGGGCGGAATGGATACTTCTTCGGGCGCGACTACGGCCTCCACCGAGATAATTGACCTGTCTGTGGCCAGTCCAGCGTGGAAGTACTCGGCCCCCATGTCGCAGGCGCGGGTGGAGATGAATGCCGTACTGCTGCCTTCCGGCAAAGTGCTGGCCTTAGGAGGCTCATCGGTCAATGAGGAAGGAACCACGGCCAGCCTCAAAGCTGACCTGTTTGACCCACGAACACAAACCATGTCCTCAGCGGGGACCGGGACCTATGCCCGGCTTTATCACTCCATTGCCTTGCTGCTTCCAGA
>DASSQB010000416.1:0-17704 GCA_035702725.1 Terriglobales bacterium
GGCAAGGCGAGTGCCCAAGCTGGCGGACGAGGTGGCTACAGTCAGCGTAGCGCCTCCGTCGAGCTCGGGTATGGTGATGGGCACGCTGTTCTACATGGCGCCGGAAGTCCTGCGCGGACAGCCGGGCGACTACCGCAGCGACCTGTGGGCGCTGGGAGCGGTGATTTATGAAGCGGTTTCAGGACAACTGCCGTTTCGGGGAACGACCAGCATCGCCGTCGGCTCTGCCATTCTGCACGAGCCACCGTCGCCTCTGCCGGAGCGCATACCGCCGGGGTTGCGGGCAATCATTCAGCGCTGCCTCGCCAAAGAGCCGGCACAGCGCTACCAGCAGGCGGCGGAGGTGGAGGCGGCGCTGGAGGCGGTACAGTCCTCTTCTGTGGTTCCCCGGTCGGCGCAACCCGAGCAACGTGGGCCGCTGACCACGGTGCATCGTGGCATTCGCCACCTGCGGGTGAAGAACGGCGACGTTCTGCTGATGGTGGGAACCATTAAGGGAGCGTTCCTGCTGCGGTCAAACCGGGAGCGGCGAAAATGGGATGTGGCCGGGCCGTATTTTCACGGACACGCGATTTATGCCTTCGCTTATGACGGACGGGAAGGGCGACATCGGTTGTGGGCGGCCACCCACACCTTCTGGGGCACTTATCTGCGGTCGAGCGACGATTTCGGCAAGGTGTGGACCAATCCCGCCGAGACCAACCTGAAGTTTCCCGCGGAGACGGGAGCGGTGCTGAACAATATCTGGCAGATTTGCCTGGGGCGAGCGGAGGAGCCGGATGTGATGTACTGCGGGGTGGAGCCGGCGGCGCTGTTTGAATCGCGCGATGCGGGAGAAACGTGGTCGCTGGTGCGCGGACTGTTTGATCATCCGCACCGCCCTCGATGGGTGCCGGGGAACGGCGGGCTGACGCTGCACACCATCGCGCTTGATCCCGCGAATAAAGACCGCATGTACGTGGGCATTTCCGCGGGCGGCGTTTACCGGACCGACGACGGAGGGCAAAACTGGCGGGCGTTGAACCGGGGTATCCGCGTGGTATACCAGCCGGAAAAATATCCTGAGTTCGGGCAATGCGTGCACAAGTTCGTGATGCACCCGGGTAAGCCGGAGCGCCTGTTTCTGCAGAATCACTGGGGCCTTTACCGTTCCGATGACAAGGCGGAAAGCTGGCAAGACGTGGCCAACGGCGTGCCCTCGGACTTCGGCTTTGCCATGGTGATGCACCCGCACAATGCCGACTGCGTGTACGTCCTGCCGGTGGAGTCGGATGAGTTCCGCTGCGCGCCAGAAGGGCGGCTGCGTGTATATCGCACGCGCAATGCGGGGGGTTCGTGGGAGCCACTGATGCGGGGGCTGCCGCAGAAGGGAGCGTACGAAACCGTCCTGCGCGACGCTATGGCGGTGGATTCGCTCGATCCGCATGGTTTGTATTTCGGAACGCGAAGCGGGCAGCTCTACGGTTCGGCAGACGAAGGCAAGACGTGGAAGAAAATTCTGGAGGGTTTGCCGGCGGTGGTGTGCGTGAAGAGCGCGGTGATTGGGGAGCCGCGGGCGGCGCGGATTGTGCCGGTGGCTAAAGCGTCCCAGCGCTCGAGAGCAAAACCGAAGAAGAACAGGAAACGGCAGAGGCAGCGGTGATCACGTTTCACATTCCGGGTCCATTGCGGTCCTTCAGCGGAGGCCGCAGTGACGTGGAGTTGAAGGGGAACGCAGGCACGGTGTCCGAGGCCCTGGAGGCGCTGTGGGCGGCCTGTCCGGGTATGCGGGACCGCGTGGTGACCGAGCAGGGACAGGTGCGGGAGCACATCAACATTTTCGTGGGCAAAGAAAACATTCGCTACACCGGCGGGCTGGCCACGCCCGTTTCTGCTGGAGCCGAGATCTCGATAGTGCCGGCCATCAGCGGGGGAAAGACTGCTGAAGAGCCTGAACCCCGGCGCGGGGCGCAGAGTGCGAAGCCGGGTTCGAATTCGTTTGCCAACGTCGCGGGCAAGAAATACCTGAGCCTGGCCAGCTTTCGCAAGAATGGGCAGGCGGTGCGCACGCCACTATGGTTTGCTGAACAGGACGGAAAGCTTTATTTCATGACGCGGGATGACAGCTGGAAATTCAAGCGGATCCGCAGCAATCCCCGGGTGCTGGTGGCGCCATGCACCATGCGAGGGCGCATCACGGGACCGGATGTGGAAGGGCGGGCGCGAATTCTTGAGCCGTGGGAATTTCCTCCAGCCAGGCGTGCGCTCGAGCGCAAGTATTGGCTGATGCGATTGCCGCTGTGGAGCAAGCACAACATTTTTTTGGAGGTCACGGCGTACCTTTCTTACTAGACTCGGCATCAACGTCAATAGAGACCAAAGATGCTAATTCACGCCAGTGCAAAAGCGTGAAACCCGACATCGCGCTGCGCGCCACTCATCCGATGGCGGTTCGTGAACTCGTTAAACGCGCGCCTTAATCAAGCGCGAACGGGGCTTTGCGTCGCCAGTCCCTCTCAGTTCTGTCAGAGGGAATTGAACAGACCGATGGCTGTGAAACGCCTTGGTCGAGAATAAAGGAGACAATCATGAAAATCGTAGTGATCGGCGGTACGGGACGCATTGGATCAAAGGTGGTCAACAAGCTTCGTGAGCACGGGCACGAGGCGGTAGCGGCGGCGCCCAACACCGGGGTCAATACCCTCACAGGTGAGGGGCTGGCGGAAGTGCTGAAAGGCACCTCGGTAGTGGTTGACGTATCAGACTCTCCTCAGTGGGATGACGCAGCCGTGCTGAAGTTCTTCGAAACCTCAACCCGCAACCAGCTTAAGTATGAAACGGAAGCAGGCGTAGGACATCATGTTGCGTTGTCAGTGGTGGGAACCGACCGACTGGCCGAAAGCGGCTATTTCCGGGGTAAGATCGCCCAGGAAAAGCTGATCAGAGAATCTTCCGTCCCCTACTCGATCGTGCACGCCACGCAGTTCTTTGAGTTCCTCAAGGGCCTTGCCGACTGGCACATGGTCGGCGACGAGGTCCATCTGCCTCCTGTGCTTTTCCAGCCCATGGCGGCCGATGATGTCGCCAGTGGGGTAGCCAGGGTCGCGGTGGGCCCGCCGGCAAACGGCATCGTGGAAATTTGCGGCCCGGAGCAGTTTCGGCTGGATGAAATGGTCCGGCGGCGCTTGGCCCAGCTTAAAGATCCCCGCCAAGTCGTCACGGACCCGAACGCGCGCTACTCGGGAGCGAAAGTCAGCGAGAGAACGCTGCTTCCGGGCAATAACGCCCGACTGGGGGAGACCCGTTTCGAAACTTGGCTCGCTCAGTCCGTAACACAAAGGCCGGCTGCGTGAAGATGGATGAGTGCTGAACAGGAACCCGTACGCCACTACGCCTAAAGGCGAAGTACGAACAATACACACGACGCCCTGGGCGCTTACAGTTTTAGGAAAGGAGAAAATCATGAAAATTGGCATCATCGGCGCAGGCGAGATCGGCGGCACACTCACACGTCGGCTGGCGCAGTTGGGACACGAAGTGTCTGTCGCTAACTCCCGAGGGCCCTCATCCTTATCGGAGCTGGCCAAGGAGACTGGCGCGAAGGCGGTGACGGTTCATGAGGCGGCTGGCGCAGGCCAAGTGGTGATAGTGACAATTCCAGAGGGGAAGATTCGCAACCTTCCGAAAGGCCTTTTTGAAGGTGTCCCGCCGGACGTTGTGGTGGTTGACACTGGAAATTACTACCCTCGTGAACGTGATGGCCGCATTGACGAAATTGAAGCCGGCATGATGGAAAGCCGGTGGGTTGCGAATCAGCTGGGACGCCCCGTTGTCAAAGCTTTCAACACCATGAATTACAAAAAGCTGCTCCAACTAGGTCGTCCGCCGGGTCCGGGACGGCTCGCCCTGCCCGTTGCGGGCGACGACTCCAGGGCGAAGCAAGTAGTGCTGCAGCTGGTTGACGAACTCGGATTTGACGGAGTCGACGCCGGAGGTTTGGACGATTCCTGGCGCCAGCAGCCGGGCACACCGGTTTATGACATCAATCTCGACAGCGCCGGCGTGCGGCGCGCATTGGCCGAAGCGCAAAGGGAGCGTCTCCCGCGGTGGCGGGCACCAGGAAACAGTCCCGGCGACCTCGCCCGATCTGCCTAAGGTCTATTGTCGTTTGTCTAGGCTGCAAGCGCTCTGGCGCCACTTGAGTCTCAAAGCAACTCCAGGATCTGCAGACGTGATGGGACTTGCAAAAAGAACTCGTGTGGCACTACGCGTGACTGCTAAGCAATGACCAACCCCACCGACGCGTCGAGATGGCGCCGGTCAAGCGAAAGGTTGATTTCATGAGGTTCACAAAAGTGATTTTGGCGCTGGCATGCCTCATGTCCACCGCCCTGGTAGCACAGGAGGCTAAGGTAACGCAGCTCATGTCGAAAGACTTGACAGACCTTCCTGGCAAAGAAGGGGTGATGATCACCGTGGAGTACCCGCCGGGCCATTCGGACGAAATACACCGCCACAACGCACATGCGTTTGTTTATGTGCTGGAAGGCTCGGTCGTGATGCAGGTGAGAGGCGGAAAGAAAGTGACTCTGGGGCCTGGTCAGACCTTCTACGAGGGCCCGAATGAAGTCCACGTGGTTGGGCAGAACGCAAGCCCAACCAAACCGGCCAAATTCGTTGTGTTTTTCGTGAAGAACAAAGGGGCTCCGATACTGGTGCCCGCCAAATAAAACATGAAACCGCGAGTGGTTCTACTCGCACAGACCTAAGGAGAAGACCGATATGAGCACGATTACGGTAAGAGATGGCACGACAATCTACTACAAAGACTGGGGCAAGGGCCCGGTCGTCACTTTCTCACACGGATGGCCGCTGACCGCAGATGCCTGGGACGGCCAAATGCTTTTCCTCGCCCAGAATGGCTTTCGCGCGGTCGCACACGACCGGCGTGGCCATGGCCGCTCCAGCCAGGCTTCTTCTGGGAATGACATGGACACATACGCCGACGATCTGGCAGCCCTCATTGAGGCACTCGATCTCAAGGACGTCACTCTGGTGGGTCACTCCACGGGCGGAGGCGAAGTTGCGCGCTACATCGGACGTCACGGCACAAAGCGGGTTGCCGCTGCGGTGCTGATTGCCGCGGTGCCGCCGCTCGTGGTGAAGACCGCTGCCAATCCCGAGGGGCTCCCAATCGAAGTGTTTGACGAACTGCGGCGTGGCCTTTTCAAGGACCGCTCGCAGTTCTACAAAGATTTTGCCGTAATGTTCTATGGCGCCAATCGGTCAGGTGCGAAAGTCTCGCAGGGAATCCTGGACCAGTTCTGGCTGTGGAGCATGCAGTCCGGCCTCAAAAACGCCTACGACTGCATCAAGGCATTTTCCGAGACCGACTTCACTGAGGACCTTAAGAAGTTCGATGTGCCCACGCTGGTCATGCACGGTGAGGACGACCAGATCGTGCCGATTAAGGATTCAGCGAAGAAATCGGCCAGGCTGATCAAAGGGGCGCAGGAAATTTACTATCCGGGCAGGCCGCACGGCCTCACGGCTACTCACCAGGATGAAGTCAACGCCGACCTGCTGAAATTTCTAAGGTCGGTCCAACAAGCTCGCAAAGCAGCCTAAATACTTGCGCCCGGCCGATCGCAACCTTCTTGCTGGTCTGCCGGGCGCCCAGATTTTGCTGCGGGTGGGCAGCCGCATGATGGAAGTGTGATGCGGCGGGCTTGTCCGCCCCGCAGCGGCGAGGGCGCCCGTGCCACGCCATCTGCTTGCGCTACTCGGCGGCCACCAGTTCGCCCACCCAGGCAGGCTCGACGGCGCTGTCCTGGGCATCCACCACCGCAATGGTGGTGATGTTGACCACGTCGTCCACGTCAGCGCCGCGAGGCAGCAGATGCACGGGTTTCTTCATGCCCATGAGCATTGGCCCCAAGGTCTCCCCACCACCGATGCGGGCCAGCAGCTTGTAGGCAATGTTGGCGGAATTGAGGTCGGGGAAGATGAGCACGTTGGCCCCGCCGTGCAGCGTGGAGAAGGGATAATCGCGCTCTAGCAGCTCGGGAGTGACGGCGACATCCGCCATCATTTCTCCATCCACGATCAGATAGGGATCGGCTTGCTTCACCAGTTGCGTGGCCCGCCGCATCTTTTCCACCTGCGGATGCTTGGTGCTGCCGAAGTTGGAGAAAGAGAGCATGGCCACTCTGGGCTCAACGTCGAAGCGGCGGGCGGCGTGCGCTGTGCAGAGGGCGATTTCGGCCAGGTCCTCGGCGGTCGGGTCAATATTCACGCTGCAATCGGCGAGGAACATCAGGTCGCCTTTGCGAGTGATCATGACATAGCAGCCTGCGACTTTGTGCGCGCCTTCGTGCACCTGCACCACCTGCAGGGCGGGGCGGATGGTTTCGGGGAAGTGCTGGGTGACGCCAGAAACCAGGGCGTCAGCATCGCCCATGCGCACCATCATGGAGGCGAAGTAGTTGCGGTTTTTGATGAGGCCGCGCGCCTCCGTCAGCGTCAACCCGCGGCGCTGCCGGATACGGTAGAGCTCGTAGACATAAGGCCGCTGCAACAGGGATGTGGCGGGCTCTACTATTTCCATGCCCTGCAAGGGCACGCCCAGCTCAGCGGCCCTGGACTGAATGGCGGTTTCACCGCCGAGCAGAATGGGCTTGGCGATTTTTTCGTCCACCAGGATGTGGCAAGCGCGCAGAATTTTGTCGTTGTCGCCCTCGGGGAAAACCACGCGCTTCGGTTGGGCCTGAGCTTTGCGCACCATCATGCGCACCACTTCGTGCGCTTTGCCCAGACGGGCTTCCAATTGTTCGCGGTATTGGGCGATGTCCACCGGTTCGCGGGCCACGCCGCTTTCCATGGCAGCGCGGGCAACAGCAGAGGAGACCCAGACCAGCACGCGCGAGTCGAAGGGCTTGGGCAGAATGTATTCGGGACC
This sequence comes from Terriglobales bacterium, assembly GCA_035702725.1. Taxonomy (GTDB): domain Bacteria; phylum Acidobacteriota; class Terriglobia; order Terriglobales; family Acidobacteriaceae; genus JAICWP01. Next base: position 6,938 of record DASSQB010000416.1, read on the forward strand.
GAAGGCAAGGCGCTCGACTCCATAGGCCCGGCAGACGCTGTCGGGCACATCTTCCTTGGCCAGAGCGGCCAGGGCACGGGTGGCCGCCAGCTTCATCTCATCGTTGATGGCGGTGGCGCGAACATCGAGCGCGCCTCGGAATATGAAGGGGAAACCGAGCACGTTGTTAACCTGGTTGGGATAGTCGGAGCGGCCGGTGGCGACAATGGCGTCGGAGCGGGCGGCGCGCGCTTCTTCGTACGTTATTTCGGGATCAGGGTTGGCCATGGCGAAGACGATGGGACGTGGCGCCATGCTGCGAATCATCTCTTGGGTGAAGACGCCCTTGACGGAAAGGCCGACCAGAACGTCAGCGCCGACAACCGCTTCCGCCAGTTTGCGGAGTGGCGTTTCCTGGGCAAATTGCTCCAGATAGGAATTCATGCCTTCGGTGCGGCCTTTGTAGACCACGCCGAAAACATCCACCATGGTGATGTTCTCGCGCTTCACGCCCAGGCGGACGTAATGGGATGCGCAGGCCAGGCCGGCAGCTCCCGCTCCGCAGAACACCACTTTGACTTTGGCGATGTCTTTACCCACCAGTTCGAGGGCATTGAGCAGCGCCGCGCCGTTGATGATGGCGGTGCCGTGCTGGTCGTCGTGGAAGGCTGGAATCTTCATGGTCCGGCGCAGCTCTTCCTCAATCTGGAAGCATTCGGGCGCTTTGATGTCTTCCAGGTTGATGGCGCCGAAGGTAGGCTCCAGGAGCTGGCAGACGCGAATCACGTCTTCGGGCTTGGTGCTGTCCACTTCCAGGTCGAAAACATCAATATCGGCGAAGCGCTTGAACAGGACGCCTTTGCCCTCCATGACCGGCTTGCCGGCAAGAGCGCCAATGTGGCCCAGGCCGAGCACGGCGGTGCCGTTGCTAACCACAGCTACGAGATTGCCGCGGCTGGTGTACTTGAAAGCGTCGTTCGGATTTTTTTGGATTTCCAGGCAGGGTTCGGCGACGCCAGGCGTGTAGGCCAGGCTCAAATCACGTTGGGTGCGACAGGGTTTGCTGGGGTTGACCTCGATTTTGCCGGGCCGCGCCCCACAGTGGTAATCCAGCGCCTCTTGCTTGGAAATAGGCATACGTGCCTCCGCCTGCGCCGTGTGGCAGCTACCACGGCGTCAGGGAATGAACTCCCACGTGTTTTATTGTCGGTTGGCGATGGGGGTGGATTCGGTGATTGGGCGCACCGAGGCGGGTGATGGAGAGCACGAGGTCAGGCGAGTAACCAGTTGATCATCAATGAGGAATCGGTAGTGCAGGCGAGATGCTTCACCGCTGGAGCGGTTCAGCATGACGCCTTGCTGCAGTGTCGCGGGCGAGATCGGTGTGAGACAGAAGCCTTCCGCCAGGGGAAGGAGAAGCAGGTCCTTCGTTGCACTCACCGCGCAAACGCGGCTCGTGCTGCCTCAGGATGACAACCATTAAGCAATTAACCATCAATAAGGAATCGGTGGTGCAGACGAGATGCCCTTCGACAAGCTCAGGGCAGACCTCGGATCAGCATGACTCCAATCCCGGAAATCCTCCTGCACCGGCCCAAAATACTTCTGTGATCCCTGTCTCCCGGTGGCGGATTTCGGTTAACGGGCGAACCTGCCCATGAGTTCGGTCTGAGCGAGCACGTGGCCGCGCATAGCCCCTTCGACCTCGCGCCTGGATGCGCCCGCAGGCAGGTTGAGCGCGGCATTCAGGGCATAGAGCTTGAAAAAATAGCGGTGCGCTTTGCCCGGAGGCGGGCAAGGGCCGCCATAGCCGACACGGCGAAAATCGTTGCGGCCCTGGCGGCCGCCGCCGCTCAGGTCGTCCGTCTTGGAAACACACTCCGGCAGTTGATGGGTGGCGGCAGGCAGATCGTAAACGATCCAGTGAGTGAAGGTGCCGGAGGGAGCGTCCGGATCATCCACGATGAGGGCAAAACCTTTGGTGTCCTGCGGGGCGCCGCTCCAGGAAAGGGAGGGGGAGACGTCGTCGCCGCTGCAGGTGTACCTGGCAGGAATTTCGCCACCCTTGGAGAATGCTTTGGTTTCCAGGACGAAGCTCATGGTATGCCTCCCGGGGCTGCGGTTGGCGTCGAAGATGGCGGAACCGACGGCGAAGCAGGCTGCCGAGATCCACGCGAGAGATGCAGCGAACAGGACGAATCGCGTTCTGAGCATCGAGTTCACCGGCGGATATTATCACCCCAAAAGGGAATCGTCTGCGGGCTGGAAAATGCGGGCGAGGAAGAGTCTTTACTTGCCGTTCGAACGCAGCTAAGATGCAGTTCAATCATCCCCCATTCCGAATTTCCCGCGAGGACCAGCAATCATGAAAAATGTTTATGAGGTTTTAAGAGAGAAAGAAGCCCAGCTGCGCCAGGTGCAGATGGAAGTGGAAGCGCTGCGCGTGGCGGCTCCTTTGCTGAGCGAAGAGAGCGAAACCGAGGCCGACAACAACGGCGCCCGCCGCGCGGCCGGGAAACCCCGCTAGGGCCGTTTCTCATGACGCCTTGCCGCGCAAGGCGGGTGGCGGGCGAGGGCGCCCGCCACACATAAGCATTCCGCCTGGTGAAGAAGCAGGTCCTTCGTTGCACTCACCGCGCAGGCGCGGCTCGTGCCGCCTCAGGATGACAATCATCAAGCAGTTGGCCAAAAAATCGGCAGTGCCCGCGAGATGCTTCACCTCTGAAGCGCTTCAGCATGAGGCCTTGCGGCGCATTGCGTGCTGCGGGCGAGAACCCGCGCGAAACAGCGGCTGAGAACCTTAGTCGCGGAACGGCGCAGGGAAGCGTTGGGACGCAGCACGAACGGCGCGATCAAAGGGAATTACGGTTACGCCGGCGACCGGCATGGCGGGAACGTCAGCGGCATCCACGAGCAACGGGATGACCACCTTCAGCACTTCTACTTCTCTGCGAAGCTGCTCCAGTTGCCGTTCCTTGCGGTACAAGACCTGATAGATATCGCGCATGAGTTTTGCGATAGAGAGAGTTTTAGCGACAGCACTAACCCCGCCTACTCCAGCAGCCAATTCGCCGTGGCCAATTCAGGGGCCGATGAGGCTGGCTGTGCCAGCCTGAAAGTGCCTGGTCCGAACTGCACACCCGGACTGACCCGCTTGCCGCAGCGGGCGCACACCAGGTAAATCTCCTGAACCCCGGCTGTGAGCTTGCGCCCGACCACGTTGTGCCGGCGATGCCGGCAGGGAATGCAGAGGCCGAAAACCGCGGTAAGCGCGCGGTGAAACATAGTTCGCCCTCCCGACGGAAAGCCTTTCTGAGCCCCTTCCCATGCTAGGGCCCCACCGAGGGGGAAGGTAGTCCACAACCGGGTTCCCCCCGCGGGCGAGGGTTAGTGACGGTGGTCACGGCCCGGGGTGCGGCCAACAGAAGCGGCCGGGCAGGGCGGAAGCCCGGTGTGATGCTTATCACACCGGGGTGTGGGGGCCATCACAGCCAGACGTAACGCCGGGGGCGACACTATTTTTGTGCCAGTCTGGGCCAGGACCGCTAAATCAGCGTGTTTCAAGGGAACGAGCCGGGGGCAAGGGGCGGACAACAAGGCACGCTGAACGGTAAATGGGGATTTAAGAAGACCCCAAGCGCAGGACAACTGGTCACAGGGGGGTGTGAGGTGCTCTCACCATACGGTTTGGAAATCGTGGAAAGCTGTTTGACCTGCAAGCTGCGCGAGGAGCTCATCTTCTGTGACCTGCCCAATTCCGCTCTGCAAGCTTTCGAGAACATCAAGTATGCCACCGCCTACCCCAAGGGTGCAGTCCTGTTTGTCGAGGGGCAGAGCCCGCGCGGCATTTTTGTGCTCTGCAAGGGCCGGGTGAAGATGTCCATCTGTTCCACTGACGGCAAGACCCTGATCCTCAAGATCGCAGAACCCGGCGAAGTCCTGGGCCTGAGTGCGACAGTATCCGGCAAGCCCTATGAACTGACGGCCGAAACCATTGACCCCTGTCAGGTCAATTTCGTGAAGCGGGAAGATTTCCTGCGCTTCCTGAAGGAGCACGGCGACGCCTGCTTCCGGGTGGCGGAACAGCTGAGCGAAAAATACAACAATGCCTGCCACGAAGTGCGCTCGCTGGGGCTTTCCCATTCCGCGGCCGAGAAGCTGGCCAAACTACTGCTGGAATGGAGCGGCCGCAACGGAGAAGCCGCGAAGCTGGAACCGCGGCTGAAGCTGGCGCTCACGCATGAAGAAATCGCGCAGATGATCGGCACTTCGCGGGAGACGGTGACCCGGCTGTTCGCGGAACTGAAAAAGCGGCAAATCATCCAGTCCAAAGGTTCCACCCTGCTCATCCGCAACAAGGCGGCTTTGAAGCTGATGGCGGGCGCGTAAGCCCCACAGTGTGTGCGAAGGGTCACGGCGAAGGGTGACTCCAATCACTGCCACTGTTCCCGCCGAAGAGCTATCACAAGCCTATGGAGAGCGCCATCCAACTGAGCTGCTTTGATTGCTCCCTGCGGCCGGACCGGGTTTTCTGCGACCTGCCCGCCGATGCGCTGGAAGCGTTCGACGCCATCAAGACTATCGCCCTGTACCCGCGCGGCACCACCCTGTTCCAGGAGGGGCGGCCTGCCCGCGGCGTGTTCATGCTGTGCGATGGGCGCGCCAAGCTTACGGTGTGTTCCGGCAATGGCCGACGGCTGACGCTGCGCATTGCTGGGCCGGGCGAGATGCTGGGGCTGAGCGCGGCCGTCTCCGGTACGCCGTACGAGGTCACCGCCGAGATGCTGGACAACTCGCAGGTAGCGTTTGTGCGCCGCAAGGATATGCTGCACTTCCTGCGGATGCATCGCGACGCGTGCCTGCAGGTGGTTCACCTGCTGAGCCAGGATCTGCATACCGCCTACGACCGTGTACGCGCCATTGGGCTGGTACGAACACGCCAGCACGGGCCGGCCAAGGCGGCAGTTTAGTCCCGGTGTTGCCGCGCAGAGTGAGCCGCTCCAACGGCACCGCAGGCAGAGCAGTGGCGACGCCCTGGGCAAAGCATGGGTAGCGCGAAGTCAAGCCTCGTTTTCATCTTTCCCTTGATTTGTGCGGCAGTGTTCTTACCCGTGCTGCTGGCGGCGCAAACGCAAGCTCCACAGTACGTGGGCAGTGAGGCCTGCCTCGCCTGCCACGAGGATGTGGCAGCTAAGATCGCCGACTCGGCGCATGGCAAGCTGGCCGAGGAGAGCGCGCCGGCGCGGCGTGGTTGCGAAGCGTGCCACGGACCAGGCAGCAATCATGTAAACAGCGGGGGCGACAAGAGCCTGCTGTTCAGCTTTCGCGACGCCTCAGGGGCCGCTATTCGCCGGCGATGCAGCGCCTGCCACGGAAGCGAGTCGGACCAACTGCACAGCCACCGCACCGCCACTTGCCTGAGTTGCCACGCCGCGCATCGTTACCGGGAGAAGGAAGGTCTTCTGGTCGAAACTACTCCTCAGCTTTGCATTAATTGCCACGACCGGGGTTCGGGTCCAAGGCGCTAGCTTTGTTCGCGGGAAGCCGGGGAGATGAGATCCAGGTATGCTTGCGCCTGCCGCACACACTCGGCCAGCGACTGATTAGTGTCAACCGTCAGCCTGGGCTCTCTTAAGGTCTCAAACTCGGCTTTGATTTGTGCATACAGGCCGGGGTTGCGGTCAGCGGCGGGGTGGGCACCGGTTTGATCGTCGCGCTGCAGGCGAGTGAGCGCAATGGCGTCGCTGCAGACACATTCGATAATCGCCAGAGGCGTGCGCAACCGGGCCGCGGCTGACTCCGCCTGCTGGCGCTGGTAGCGGCGCGAGAAGGGCCGGCCATCCAGGAAAATGCGCAACTTGGGATCGCGGGACAACAGGTATTCGGCGGTGGTCAGCATAACCTGCTGACAAAAATCATCCTGCTCGCGGCAGTATTCGATGTGTTCCGGCGGAAAGAGGGCGGCACGAATGGAGTCTTTGTCGAGAACGATCCCGCCGCAGCGCTGGACGAGCGCCCGGGAGAGCGTGCTCTTGCCGGCGCCGGGCAGGCCGGCCATCATGATGAGCATAGAGCCAGTCTAAATTGATGATTGTAGATTGACGATTGCCCGGATCTCGACATTGGAGAAAAAAGAGGTGACCGCCCGCAGGTCACCTCTGCTCACATTGCAGCCAAAATTAGTCTTTGGCCACGTGGTCGCGGCGGTTCTGCTGCCAGCACTCTTCGTTGTTGTCGGTGCAGAAAGGCTGCTCTTTGCCCAGACTGGTGGTCTTGATGCGGTCGGCGCTGACCCCCAGCTTGACGAGTTCCTGCTTGAAGGAGTTGGCCCGGCTTTCGCCGAGAGCCAGGTTGTATTCCTCCGAGCCGCGGTCATCGCAGTGGCCGGCCACCGTGAAGGCGACATCGGGGTGATACGAAAGGAACCTGGCGTCGCTTTGCAGGACAGATTGCTGATCGTCCCGAATGTCATATTTATTGAAATCAAAATACACATCTTTTACGTTCTGCCGGAAAAGCTCGTCGAGCGAGGCGGTGGGCTGGGGAAGCGCGGGCTTGGGGTTGACGGTGACGCGTGCGCTGGCGTCAGCGTTGCCGCCGGGGCCTTTGGCCGTCAAGTCGTAGGTAGTGGAGTCCTGCGGGGTGACGGTCTGTGTGCCGGAGGCGGAGACCGTGCCCAGGCCGCTGATGCTGACATCGTTAGCGTTGCTGGTGTTCCAGCTCAGTTGCACGCTCTCGCCCTGCTGAACTTCAGCGGGGGTGGCGGTGAGGGAAGCGGTGGGCGAAGGCGGCGGAGCGGGGGCGGGGGGAGTTGCTTTAGCCTGCTTCTTGGCGCAGCCGGCCAGAAGCAGGATTCCCGCGAGCGTCGCCAACAGCGTGAAGCGGGTTTCAGATGCCTTACTCATGGACTTTCCTCCTTGAATTTTGAAAACAGAAACCTGAATAACCTCGAAAGACCGCAACAGCAGAGTGGGGAGCGGCAGAAGCGTATAGAGCCAGCAGGGTAAAAGGATTTGCGGAATAGAAGCCCGAAAAGTTGACACCCAGTGGGCGCATCTTCGCCGCTCGCGCGAACATCATTCAGAGTAGCTGAGCCGGCATTATATCGTGAGACGACAGGAATAATAGGATCACCCCAGTAGTTACCTTGGTGCCATGGGGGAGCTGTCCTGATTTCTGCGCGCCCCGGGTATTGAATTGCAAACAGCCACGATGTTCCGGAGTTGACCAGAGAAAACGGTTGGAGCTGGACGAGACGTAAGCAGTTACGTCTCTACCGATGCTCGGGATTATTGACATAAGGCATTTGCGCGCAGACGATTGCAACGCATGGCGGACGCAGGTCCGGGAATTTGCATCCAAGAAGCGTGCAAAAAAGAACCTGGACAAGAACACTTATGCTGGCGGGGTTGACGGCGCTAATTTCGCTGAACTGGTCGTGCAGCGCGCTGAAGGACATCTGCAACTGCGTGCCTTATGAGCCGAATGCCCTCGATTATCGTCACGACGCCAAGCACGTACCGCTGCCAGCGGTCACACCGGTGGAAATCACCGTGCAAACCATTCTGACTTGGCCGCAGACTCCTGTTCTGCCGCCGAACACGCCGCGGTCTGGACGCGAGTTGACGCTTTTTCATGTGGCGCACGCCTTTCTGCAGAACGCCAGCGTCAATACGGCGGACTGCGACGTTCACCTGGAGATTTCCGCCACCTCCGATCCGAAAACGCCGCGAGTGATTGTGGAGACGCCGGTGGATTCCGAATACTGCTCTGCGCGGAAAAATATCCAAAGCCAGCTGGCGCAGCATGGAGTCACACTCGACGCCACCCATGGCGGAGACCTGCCGCGGGCGCTGCCGGCCGAGGTAACGGGGCTGGCTTTTGAGGACTTCGAACACCCGCAGAGCCGGGGCACGCCCGAGGTCGCTACGCTCTGGGAGTTGCATCCCGCAATTGTGACCATCACTCACTGAGCTCGTTAGAAGCCTAAGCCGGAGCAGCCGAACTCTCTTATGATGAGGGCATGAAGTACAAGGCCCGGTTCCTGGGACACGACTTGTGCGTGGGGCAAGACCTGGAAGGCGGATGGCATTGCTGGATCAGCGGTCCGCGGCCCCTCGCCCATGATGGAACCTTCGCCGGCGCCGAGGAGGCCAAGCGCTGCGTGCATAGCCTGGCGCACACCCACCTGGAACGGAAGAACGAATGTGACTGCGCGGAAGATCTGACCTGGGTTGCGCGCTAGCAGGCCCGGACCACGACGAACAGTTCAAAAACTCAGCCGGTCCGGAGGACGGGTCTCCGGACCGGCCCAGGGTGAGTATGGGGAAATGCGTGCCGGACGCCCCAAGCATGACCGGCAACAGCAGGTTCCCCGTAACGATGTCCGGGCTCAGCAGCGCCCCCCAAGACGGCGCGCGAGCACGCGGGCCATCCCCGTCCCATGTGGAGAACTCGCGAAGTCAATTGCTTCCGGCAACAAGTACCGGCCAGCCCGTAAGGGGCCAAGGAGATGTCAACTGAACGCGAACACAGGGACGCAGGATGGCAGGGCTAACAAAGAAGTGCGCAGAGGAGAGCCAGCAAAGAGCGCGAGCGCAAAGGCTGTTGCGGTTCGAGATCGGCAGCAATGGAGGGATGAGCCTGCCGGATGCGTGGCACAGCGCTGAGTGCGGTGGCAGCAGCACGCAGTCCGGTGAGCGCCGAGCGGCAGCCCACAACCACGACCGAGGTGGCCTGGTTGACGGGGGTATCCGACTCGTTGAAGGCGGTTTGCGGCAGGTCCACGCGCGGCACAGCGAGAGCCAGCCCGAGCAGAACCAATTCCCCGATCAGTATTGCCCAGCGAAAATGCCGCATCTTCGATCTCGAACGCCGCTGGAGGGAACATTACCGGGTCGTCCTGCGGCTGTCAACCTGGCCTTTACGACAAGGCTGGGGCCTGCGGGACAATTAAGGCGAGCTAATCCGGCCAGAAAAAAGGGGCGCCGTCTTTTTCACATTCAAAAATAGAGGCTTTCCAATTACCAATTGCCCGGCCGGTGGCGTATAGTGCGGCTAACTTACCCGGGCGTGGTTCAAACCCTCGAGCACCAACATCCACGAACAAGCCAGGCGGAGGTCTTGAAATGGAGAGAAAGTACAAGCAGCGCGGTTATATGGACCGCGGCGGGACAGAAGATAAGAAAGAGAGCCGGGAGCAGGAGCGCCCGCGCAACCTGCTGGGCGGGCCGCGCACGGTGCTGATGCCGGGGACGCGCGAGGTGTCGCGTTGCGCCCAGTGCGGAGCGCTGATCCAGAACCTGACTGAATCCGCGGGCCAGTGCGGCAAGTGCGGGGCCGCGCTGCATTCCTGCAAGCAGTGCACATACTTCGATCCGGGCAGCCGTTTTGAGTGCCGCCAGCCGATTCCGGAACGCGTTGCGCGCAAAGATGCAGCCAACAATTGCACCTTCTTTGCCATGAAAGTGACGGTAGAGAAGGAAACCACCAGCGGGGGCGCGCGAGCCGACGATGCCCGCCGCGCTTTCGAGAACCTGTTTAAAAAGTAGGCTGCGCCGCTGTTGCGAATGCCCGCTCCTGAATCTTCCAGCTTTCCAGCGCGCTCTTCGGCGCAGCAACACTCATTTCCTGCACGTTTTCTCCAGGACAGGCGCGCGTTTGTGCTTCAGATCGCTGTGGAGCGGGCACGCTGCACACGTACAGCAATCAGCCTCATCCCGCGCTGGGAAGCTTGCTCTACCTGGGGTGGGCGCTGGGGCAGGAGTTCATTTTGCAGTCGTTCTTTTTTGTGCGCCTGGAACGAATCTTAAACAGCGGGAGGAAGGCGGTGTGGGCGGCCAGCCTGCTGTTCATTGCGTCTCATGTGCCCAACCCGGTATTGCTGATTGTGGCGGCAGTTGCGGGGCCCCTGCTTTGCGAGCTGTTTCGCAGGTACCGCAACATCTATACGCTCGCCATCGCGCATGCGCTGGTGGGACTCGCGCTGGCGGCGGCTATTCCCGACCTGATTCACCACCAAATGAAAGTGGGGATGGCTTACTTCCATGGGCAAGAGCAGACCGCGTAGGTGTGTTCAGCGCGAAATCCGGGATAGACGGCGGCGGTAGCGGTCTACGCTGACCAGCCCGGCCACCCAGAAGGCGGCAGCAGCATAGCCGGCAATGACGTCGGTGGGCCAGTGCACGCCCAGGTAGACGCGGGAGAAGCCGATTGCCCCCACCAGCAGGGCAGCGAATATCCAGATCAGAATGCGAGCCGCAAGATTGCGAATGCGCGCTGTGAGCAAGCCGGCGAGCACCATGTAGAAACAGAAAGAGCCGAGAGCATGGCCGCTGGGAAAGCTGTAGCTGCCCGGATCTGGGATGAAATAGGGAACGGGGCGCGAACGGTGAAACAAGTCCTTCAAGGTTACGTCGAGGCCGACGGCGCCTACCATCGCCGTTGCCAGCCAGATGGCGGCGTAGCGCCAGCGGACGAAGAGGAAGGTGGCAACGAGCACCACGAATAGGCCGCTCAGAAAGACGGGGGAACCGACATCGCTGAGCGCCTCCATGGCCCAGGTGAGGTTGGGATTGGCGTAACCATGCACAATGGAGCGAATATGCAGGTCAAAGTTAGTGAACTCGCCCTCAAACACCTCGCGTGCCAGCCAGGAAAAGAACACCAGGGCGAGAATGGAAACAGCAAGGCTGCCCAGCAGCAACACGCCCAGAGCGGGGCGGGCTTGCTGGAGAGGGGATTCGGGCCTGCTTGAATCGTGCGACAAGACGCAGGGAAGTATAGCCG
>DASSQB010000417.1:0-2460 GCA_035702725.1 Terriglobales bacterium
TCCCTTCTCCCATGCACAAAAACTCGCTCCCCTATTCATTTACATTTGCCGTCACCCTTTTAGTTTTTGCGCTGCAGTTCTTCAGCGCACCTGTGGCTCGCGCTCAGGGCGTTGACCCCAGCCTCTATGCCGGACTGCGCTGGCGCTGCATCGGCCCGTTCCGCGGCGGGCGGGCGCTAGCCGCCGCCGGCGTTCCCGGCGAACCGGAAACGTTCTACTTCGGCGCCGTGGGCGGTGGAGTGTGGAAAACCACCGATATGGGCCGGGTGTGGAAACCGATCTTCGATGCCGCGCCTATCGCCTCCATCGGCGCGCTCGCGGTTGCGCCTTCTAATCCCAGCGTCATCTACGTCGGGACAGGTGAAGCTGACATGCGCTCCGACATATCCTTCGGCGATGGGGTTTACAAATCCACCGATGCCGGCAAGACCTGGCGCAACGTTGGCTTGCGCGAGACGCGCCACATTGGCCGCATTGTGGTGGACTCGCATAATCCTGACATTGTGCTGGTCGCGGCGCTGGGGCGGGCCTACGGTCCCAATCCTGAGCGCGGCGTCTTCCGCTCTACCGATGGCGGCCAGACCTGGCAGAAGGTCCTCTACAAGGACGAAAACACCGGGGCCGTGGACCTGGCCTTCGATCCCGATAACTCGCAGACCGTTTTTGCCAGCCTGTGGCGCACGCGGCGTCCACCCTGGAGCACCTATGCGCCGCTGGGCGGTCCCGGTAGCGGGCTCTACAAATCTACCGACGGCGGCAGCACGTGGACTGAGATCTCCGGCCACGGTCTGCCTTCTGGCGAACTCGGCAGAATCGGCGTGGCCGTGGCGGCGGGCACACATGGCCCGCGGGTATATGCCGTGGTGGACGCCAAGCAGAACGGCGGCCTCTACCGCTCCGACGATGGCGGCGCCAACTGGATGCTGATGAGCACAGACCGCCGCATTCATCAGCGCGGCTGGTACTTCGGCACGGTCACGGCTGACCCGCTCGATCCCAACCGGGTTTATATTCCCAACGTCTCTCTTTATCGCTCCACCGATGGCGGCAAGACATTCACCTCCATCAAAGGGGCGCCCGGCGGCGACGATTACCACCTTCTATGGGTGGATCCCGGAGACTGGCGGCGCATGATTGTGGCCAGCGACCAGGGTACGACCATCAGCCTGGATTATGGCCAGACCTGGAGCAGTTGGTTCAACCAGCCGACGGCGCAGTTCTACCACGTCGCCACCGACAACCAGTTCCCTTACAAGGTGTATGGAGCGCAGCAGGACAGCGGTACCGCGGGTACGCTCAGCCGCAGTGACTATGGCCAGATCACCTTCCGCGACTGGCGCCCAGTGGGCGGCGACGAAGGCGGCTACATCGTGCCTGACCCCAGCGATCCCAATTTTGTTTACGCCGGGGGCACGCTGGGCGAACTCCACCGCTTCAGCTGGAATACGGGCGAGTCGCAGGACATTTCGCCCTGGCCCAGCGTCAGCTTCGGTACCGAAATCTCCGGCCGCAAATACCGCTTTACCTGGACTTCGCCGATCGTGTTCTCGCCCCAGGATCCCCAGACGCTATACATGGGGGCGCAGATGCTGCTCCAAACCCGCGACCGCGGTATGAGCTGGCAGGCAATCAGCCCCGACCTGACCGGAGCCGATGCTGGGGTAACTGGTGCGCAGGGACCACTGGCGGTCAGCAACGCCATGCAGCGCGGCTATGGCGTGATCTATACCATTGCGCCTTCGCCGACTAACCCGGGCTTGATCTGGGTGGGCACGGACACCGGGCTGATCCAATTGACTCGTAACGGCGCTAAGACATGGGAGAACGTCACGCCCAAGGGGCTGGCGCCGTGGAGCAAGATCAGCCTGATAGATGCTTCCCGCTTCGACGCCGGCACCGCCTACGCTGCCGTTGATCGGCACCGGGTGGACGACTTCCGTCCCTACATTTACCGTACCCACGACTACGGCAAGACCTGGACGCAGATCAGTAACGGCATTGCCGATACCGCCTATGTTCACGCCATGCGCGAAGACCCGGACCGCAAGGACTTGCTGTTTGCCGGAACCGAAACCGGCGTTTATGTCTCCCTCGATGATGGCGGGCATTGGCAACCGCTTCAGTTGAACCTACCGGTGGCGCCCATTCACGACCTGGTGGTGCATGGCGACGACCTGGTGGTGGCCACGCATGGCCGCTCGTTCTGGATTTTGGATGACATTGCGCCGCTGCGCCAGCTAAGCCCAGATGTGGCCAGTGCCGATGCACACCTCTTCCGCCCGGCGGTGGCGCTGCGCGTGCGCGGCAACCAGAATCGTGACACTCCCCTGCCCCCGGAAACGCCCGCCGGGCAGAATCCGCCGGAGGGCGCGATTTTTGACTACTACCTGAAGGCTGCTGCCGCTGCGCCAGTGGTCCTGGAAATTGCGGACGCCCAAGGAAACGCTGTGCGCCGCTTTT
>DASSQB010000418.1:0-2997 GCA_035702725.1 Terriglobales bacterium
GGAGAAGGCCGCGGTGATGGCGGCAACAGGAGGTAATCATGCGGTGGCAACTCATAAGTAAGACCGCGTGGGTGGCGGCGGCAATGGTGGTGGCGTTGGCCGCCTGCAGCGTAAATGTTGACGATAAGGGCGAAAACAAAAATGTGGACATCCGCACGCCCCTAGGCGCGCTGAAGGTGCGCACCAATCTCACGCCCGCGGAGATTGGGCTGAGCGTCTATCCCGGCGCCAAGCAGAAGGTGGAAGGCGACGACAAAAACGCCGCCAACGTGAATATCTCCAGTTCCTTGTTCGGCGTGAAGGTCCTGGTGATCGCCTACCACACCGAGGATCCCCCCGATAAGGTCATCGCTTACTACAAGAAAGACCTGCGCAAGTACGGCAGCGTGCTGGAATGCAAAGGGCACGGCCACGAGGATAACGACTTGGAACTGGGACATGATTCCGACCACAAGCCCAAGCCCCTGACCTGCAGCGACGATAAAGGCGATGGCAAGGGCGTGGAACTCAAAGCCGGCATGAGCGACAACTTCCACCTGGTGGCGGTGGATCCCAAGGACAACGGCAGCGATTTCGCGATTGTGTATGTGGCGACGCGGGGCCAATCCGAGCCGATGTAGGTAGTTGGCGCTAAGAGTTGTCTTCCGGCTGCGGCACTGCGTCCGGACGGTCGAGGAAGAAAGTGACGACCTCCTCGAAAACCTGCTTTCCTACATTGACCGCGCGATGCACGCGATCCGAAGGCTCTGACCAGTCTACTTCGCCCACGGTTATCTTCCAGGGCAGAGTTTCTCCGCCGTCGCGAAACTCAATCTTCAGCAGGTCGCCGCTCAGGACGACGGTCACGCGATGAAAGGGGTCGCGATGCCAGGGCGTGGCCTCACCCGGTGCCAGCCGTTGCCGCCGGACCAGGTAGTTTCCACGATGATGCAGCACCTCCTGCTTGGCCGCTGATTTCATGACTGCTACCTCCGACACCTCGGTCCATAAGCTGAGCACTGAATCTTAACCACTTATAAAGCTGTCCGCCAGCCACTCGGACAGGGTTCGTGATGGCGCCGCCAGCCACACCCTTGTGCAGCCTTCCGGCTTACGGGCTGCACCTTTCTTGCATCTCCCGCAGGCGCGCTGTTAGCTTGGAAATGATGGAGCATGCCTGCCACAGGTGCGGGAAGCCGGTGGAAGACGGGGTTCCCTTCTGCCCGCAGTGCAGCGCGCCGCAAATCAGGGTAATGGTGGCGGCGCAGCCAGCGTCCGAGCGCTCATCGTCGGTGGTGCTGGAGGGTCGGGCAGAACAACCGGCGGCTTTGGCGGGTCTGCAACCGGCGGGGGCGTCGAGGGCCTGGCGGGCGGCCAACCTGGCCGCCGGGCTGGGAGCATTAGTCGCACTCCTGGTTGCCGTTGTCACCGGCTTGCCCCTGTTGGCCTTTTTCCTCTGGGTGCTGGGTGGCGGCATGCTGGCGGTGGTGATCTATCGCTGGCGCCAGCACCTCGGCTTCATGAGCGCCGGCATGGGAGCCCGCCTGGGGGCTATGGCCGGCCTGATGGGGTTTGTCATCTTCGGCCTGATTTCGCTCGTCCAGATGCTGGCCATGCGGGGCACGGGACAACTCCGGCCAGCGCTGGAACAGGCATTGAAAACTTCAGCCGCGCACAGCGGCAATCCCGAGGCGCAGCAGATGGTGCAACAGTTCCTGACGCCGGAAGGCATGCGCTTGCTGCTGGCTCTGGGCATCGTCCTCATGCTGGTGCTGTTTGTGGCCCTCTCCAGCCTGGGCGGGGCGATTGCGGCAACGGTTGTGGGCAAGCGAGAGACGCGGATTCTGTAGGCCTGGTCACGGCGTCAGCCCGTGAGAACCTTTTACCGCCGAGACGCCGAGATCCGCCGAAAGGTCCTTTCAAAATGTCCTCGGCGCCCTCTGCATTCTCGGCGGTAAATGCTTTTTTGACGCGGTAGCCGCTAA
Source organism: Terriglobales bacterium (assembly GCA_035702725.1). Classification (GTDB taxonomy): domain Bacteria; phylum Acidobacteriota; class Terriglobia; order Terriglobales; family Acidobacteriaceae; genus JAICWP01. The sequence continues at coordinate 1,965 of DASSQB010000418.1, forward strand.
GCTTGTGCTCAAGCTACACCACCGCGTATTATGCCGCTTCAATGACTGCACAACCTTTACCCCGCCCGCCCAAGCTGCGCCAGAAGGCGCAACTGATGTCCGCCTCCGAAATTGAGCGCACCCTCATACGCCTGGCCCACGAGATCGTTGAAAAAAACAATGGGGTGGAAGATCTGGCGCTGGTCGGCATCCGCCGCCGGGGCGTCCCGCTGGCTGAGCGTCTGGGCATGCTCATCGGGCGCATCGAGGACAAACCCGTGCCCGTGGGCAGCCTGGATATCACGCTCTATCGTGACGACCTCTCCACTATTGACCACAAACCGGTCGTGCAGGAGAAGGACCTGGAATTCCAGGTCACCGGCAAGCATGTGGTGCTGGTGGATGATGTGCTCTACACCGGGCGCACCACGCGCGCCGCCATGGACGCCCTGTTCGTGCACGGGCGGCCCCGGCGGGTCCAGCTTTGCGTGCTGATTGACCGCGGCCACCGCGAGTTGCCCATCGAGGCCACCTACGTGGGACGCATGGTACAGACCACCGACAACGAGATCATCGAGGTCAAGCTGAAGGAAGTGGACAACGCCGAAAAGGTGTTGCTGGTGGAGCGGGAAAGCTGATGGCGGTAGTCGCCCAGCGCCGCGGGTCGCTGGGTATCAATGCGTTCGCGCGCGGGTCACTGCTGGGCATCGAACACCTGCAGGCGGAAGAGATAACCGGCCTGTTGCAGTTGGCACGTCGCATGCAGCGCGGCCGGGTGCGGCCGCTGTTGCGCGGCAAGACCGTCGGCCTGGTTTTTTACGAGGCTTCCACCCGTACGCGCACTTCCTTTGAGATGGCAGCCAAAAGGCTGGGCGCCATGACTCTGCTGGTACACGCCAGCGGTTCGAGCATCGAAAAAGGCGAGTCGCTGCTAGATACCGGCTATACCCTCCGGGCTGTAGGTTGCGATGCCCTGGTTTTCCGCCATCCCAACGCCGGCGCGCCTCACTTGATCGCCGCCCATCTTGACGTGCCCGTGATCAACGCCGGCGAT